>LFCU01000170.1 GCA_001044195.1 Candidatus Achromatium palustre | reverse complement strand
ACAACATCACAAAAAATCGCATCTATGAAACGTCTAATAATGGCACTCGTAGCATATATAAATGCGAAAAATGCGGGAATATCTTCTTAAGAAACTAAGGATACCTTTTTAGAAGGATTAGTGAAACCTATCAATTTTATCATCCAAGTTTTAAAATTCAGCACGGTAGGTGCGATTAGCGAAGCGTAATCGCACGATATTCATTAAATTAATGTTTAAATGGTGGTAAAGATAATTGCGATTACGCTTCGCTAATCGCACCTACGACTCTGGCTTAATCGTACCTACTCGCTATTGTATAGATAACAGTTCTATAATGATAAGTTAGGGTAGGCTTTGCGAGCCACAACGTATCTTCACATCCCAAGAGTTAGTTTTCCATATACGGTCGTAATGTATCATTCATCAACTTAATGTGTTCAATAAACCAGTCATTGATTTTTGGCCAATTGGATTTATCGGTAGGTTCGTGATCAGCTTGAATAGTTAGTGAGTCAATTTCTCCATCTTTTTTGTTGAAACGCCACTGCCATATTTCTCCTACCTTACCTTCAATCTCATCCTTACATCCATAAAGTTTATTAGCAATTTTAGAAGACTCTATTTGTAGTTGACACTGGAAATTTTTATCATTTTGCAGATCCATTCGGGCTTGAATGCAATACTTAACCTTATTGATACCAAAGTTTGATTTAAGATAATGGCTGTTTGATCCTATATTGTTTTGAAAAAAATTAGATTGACCTCTTATAGTTACTAAAAACTGATTCCAAAATTCTCCAGCAGTTTTTATAGCAGTTGCTTTGGCATCAATCGATTTTTTTTCTGTTGCATCATCATGTATTTCATCAGGAAAAGCAATTTTTATCTCAATCTTTTCTCCGTTTTCTACATGAATTCTCTTTACATTCTGAAAATCAATATCATTATTTTTTAGGGAAATAGAATATGCGCCTTTAGATAATTCATCTATTACAAAGCTTCCATCTGATGCAGATGTATCCTGTTTGTTCCCTATGTTTATAATAATATTTGATAGTGGATTGCCTTTTGAATCCAGTATGTTACCTATTACAGTTGCTTTCTTGAATATCCCTATTATATATGGAACTGTTTGTTTAACAATTTCTACCAAAACACTCATATGTATTTTCTTCTTCTGTATTTATAGCTATATAGATGTTTATATTGCTTTTAAATAATTTTGCAATTTATCATTGCTTAACATCATCGCATATTTTATGTTCATTGCAATGTTGGCAGTTATGGCTGCCACAGCCTCCACCTTCCTCTTTAGCTGGCCCTAGTTCTGGGTGTTTTTGGGCAAAAATACGGGATAAGTGTTGGATTAGCACCCAGCCACCTAAGATTAGGAAGATGAGTGCCGGAGCGATTAAAAAATCAATCGCAAGATTAATAATAGTATCAACCATTCGTGCTGCCAAGTCCGGCAAATCCCGTAAAGATTAGGGAGAGCATTCCAGCGAGCATTAACGTCATAGCTGCCCCCTGACTAACATCAGGTACATCGGCTAGTTCTAATTTTTCGCGTAGGCCAGACATTAATAATAGAGCTAAGGTGAAACCTACGCCACCTCCGATGCTAAAGGCGAGGCTTTGGAACATATTATACTCTCTGGCAGTTTGAAATAATGCTATGCCTAAGACAGCACAATTGGTAGTGATCAATGGGAGATAGATGCCCAAGGCTCGAAATAAGGTAGGACTATATTTTTTGATAATCATCTCTACAATTTGCACGGCAGAAGCAATTACAGCTATATAGCATATAAGGCGCAAAAATTCAATATCGAGTTTAACGAGCAGCCAATTGACACCATAAGCACAGGTGCTGCTTATTAGCATCACAAAAGTAGTTGCTAATCCCATGTTCCAGGCGGTTTCCTTTTTGGCAGAAACTCCTAAAAATGGGCAAATACCAAGAAACATTGCTAGGACTAGATTATTCGTAATGGCGGTGTTAAGAAAGATAAAACTAAGGGTTTCGTTGTTCATGTATTAGCATTCCTGCAAAAACGTTTTATAGGTATGTTGTATTGTAGGGTGCGCAATGCGCACCCTACATAAATATTTTTTTAAGGTTACGATACAAGTTTATGCTGTCTCAACAAGGAAAAGACTAATAGCCAGCCTCCAAGTACGAAAAAGCCGCCAGGTGGTAAGATCATTACAATCCAAGGCTGAAAGGTCGCAGGGAAGACTGCAAAGCCCAAAAGACTGCCATTGCCTAATAATTCACGTACTGTACCCAAACATAACAGTGCAAATGTGAAACCAAAGCCCATGCCTAGAGCATTAACAATGGCAGGCCCTATTGGTTGTTTGGAGGCATAAGCCTCAGCACGGCCTAAAATAATACAGTTAACAACTATAAGTTGTATGAAAGCACCTAGTGCATTGTATAGATCTAAACTAATAGCCTGAATGGCATAATCCACCATCGTCACAAACGTAGCAATGATGATGATATAGGTTGCGATGCGTACTTGTTTGGGAATCATAGATCGCATTAGGGATATGAGAGTGCCAGAGGCGACAAGTACAAAGGTAGTAGCCAGTCCCATAGCTAAGGCGTTAAGTACTGAATTGGTTACGGCTAGAGTAGGGCAAGCTCCTAGCATCATAACAAAAACTGGATTTTCGCGCCATAGGCCGCGAATGAAAGTATCTAAGGTTATAGTTTCTGGTTGGTTGGGTTGCATTGATAACTCCAGGTATACTATTGATTCATCTCTACCAATAATGCTGCTTGCAACTTCGCAAGATTATGCTGCACCAAAGGCACTAACCTTTGAGCACTCACGTTAATCCCATTAGCTAAACCTCGTGACGATATGGTAGCACCAGAGATAGAATCTATCTGCCAAGATTTAGTCTTAGTCCCATTTTTTACTGCTGTAATAGGATGTTCAAGTCCATCGGCTTGAATATTTAACTTAGCACTTAGAACCGTAAAATTTTCCTGAAACTTAGGGTCGGTGGTTACACGATCTCCAATACCCGGAGTTTCTGCCATTTTTAAAACCTTGACACCAATGATACAATGACAACTTGGCTGATAGGCATACAGGATCTGAATCAAGCCAGCATAGCCTTGACCTGCGCCTGGCAAGGCTACCCCTTGAAATACCTCATCTTTATCATAGATAGCATAGATAGTCTCTCCAGTTAAGCCTTTGCGAGGCCGTTGTAAACCATCACTAGTTACTATAAAATCTAACTTTTTTGCTACTTGGGGAAAGATTTGGGCTATAGCCTGTTCTGTAGCCTGGCGTTGATTGTGTTCTATAAATGGCAAGGTGAGTTTATAAGTCAGGACTACTAGTAAGCCAGATATCGTAGCAACACTGCCTAAAGTACGCAGCATGGCAATAGTAGGTGTAACTGAGGTGCTTGGTGGTGTTACTTCGCTCATGCTTTACCCTCCTGACGGGCACCATAGACTCGTGGTGGTGTAAACTCGGCAATCAGAGGTGATACGGCATTCCCAAGCAAAATGGCATACATGACACCTTCAGGCAGTGCTGCAAAGAACCGAATGATTATTGTAATAACGCCAATAAATAAGCCATAAATCCATATACCTAATGGAGTTACCGGGGATGCTACCATATCACTGGCCATAAATACTGCGCCTAGCATTAGACCTCCAGAACAAAGGACCAATATTGGATCAGGATAAATGCTAGGATCAGATAGCCAAAAAGGTAAACTAGTTATTACAGCACCGATGAAAACACCAATGGGTAAACGCCAATCCATCATGCGTCTAATTGCTAGATACAGACCACAGATCAAAATTATCAATGCTGATGTCTCTCCAGCTGAACCTGCCGTCGTACCTAAGAATAAGTCTAGGCTATCAATGTTGTTTGTTGAAACTAATGGCGTAGCCCCAGTAAAACCATCTAGCGCAACACTAGCTAGCCACGTCTTAATCTCTGGTGGCTGCATAAACGGTATGGTAAGCGTGGTTGGAATCGTCTCCCAAAATCTATTGGCAACAAAAGCTGGAGTCCAATTGGTAATAGCCACAGGAAACGCCGCCTGTACAAAGGCACGACCTATGAGAGCTGGATTCATAACATTATGCCCTAAACCACCAAACATAGATTTTCCTAAAGCAACTCCTATGATCGCAGCCACAGCTCCCATCCATAAGGGAAATCCAGGTGGCAACGTCAAGGCCAAGAGAATGCCAGTAATAGTCACACTCCAATCACCAATACTAGTAGGACTTTTGGCCAGATAGCTTAGGGCATGTTCTGTAGCTATAGCAAATATAGTAGTAGTTAAAATTAGTAGTAAGGCACTAACGCCAAAGGTATATACCGACCAGGCACAGACTGGAATCAGGGCATAGACCACATGGCGCATGATCTGTTCGACTGTAAGAGTCTGCTTGAGATGAGGTGAGGTGCGCAGTTCGATGCGCAATTGTGTATCTTGAGTTTGCACGATAAAGACTCCCGAATTAGGCAGCTTGCTGTTCCCGATTTATGGCTTTGGCAATACGAAAATACTGGACCAATGGGATATTAGAAGGACATACATAGCTACAACAGCCACACTCAAAACAGTCTAATAGATGATACCGCTCGGCCATAGTATCATATTGACGTTTGGTGGCTAACAGCCCCAGCATAGAAGGATTAAGGTGCATAGGGCAAGCTTCCACACAACGCCCGCAGCGAATACATGGGTGTATTTTACGAGGTGTTAAGTCGGTATGACCTGTCTCCAAAACTACCACTCCAGACATGGCCTTAGTCACTGGAACATCTAAAGAAGCAACAGCCATGCCCATCATTGGTCCACCAAGAATCACCTCATTGGCTTTAGCAGTGGCACCTACATGATTTAATAAAAAGCGTAATGGGGTACCAACAGGGACTCTATAGTTACCAGGGCGTTGTACACCCAGTCCAGAGACGGTCACTACTCGTTCAATCAAGCCTTGGGATTGTGGCAATAATGCACCAATTTGGGTTAAAGTCCCAACATTAAACATGGCCACCCCTACATGCGATGGTAATTTGCCAGAAGGGACTTGACGGCCTGTTAGGGCAGATATGACCATCTTTTCGGCACCTTGAGGATATTTAGTTTCTAAGGCGTGTACAGTAATAGAGCCATCAGCAGGCAGTACCTTAGTAATAGCCTTTATAGCATCAGGTTTATTATCCTCTACCGCAATCATGGCTCGCTTTAGCCCTAACGCCTGTAGAGCAATCCTTATTCCGGTAAGTAAATCCTTGGTATGCTCTAGCATGATCCGATGGTCACACGTCAAATAGGGTTCACATTCACAACCATTGACCATTAAAGTATCTAAAACAGCATCTGTAGGCGGCTTTAGCTTAACGTGACTGGGAAACGCTGCACCGCCTTGGCCTACCAATCCTATATCTTGTACTGCCTGGATAATAGCCTCAGTATTAAGTTTAAATGGATCTTGTTCTTTGTTAGTTAATACTTCTTGACTATCTCCTTGATATACATCTAAGATAATAGCTTGAGTTTTAGGACCTAATGCTGTGGGAACAAGTTCAATAGCCTTAATGACACCAGTAGCTGGAGCGTGTAAAGGCACTGAAACAAAACCCTGTGCTACAGCTATAACCTCACCTCGTCCTACTTCTTGTCTTGGACCTACAATAGGTTTGGCTGGTGCTCCCAAATGTTGAGCCAAAGGTAATAATAGCTGAGGGGCAAATGGTAAGCGCCGAATGGGTAGTTTATTGGTCAATTCCTTGTGATCTTCAGGATGAATCCCATGCGCAAATGTATTGCGTCGCAATAGATTCATAAAGTCCATATCGCAATACCAGTTGATAATACAATAGAAATAAGCATGTTATTATTATTAGTTTCTTATTTATTAATATATTAGCTATTTAGAATGAGCTATTAGGATAGCAACGAGTGTATTTTAATTAGATAAATATAGCAATGTTAATTGTGATAATGTTTATAAAATACTTAAAACACAACTGTCTTTGCTATTCAAGCATTCGTCTGATGGATAAATATCGAGTATATTATGGCTTACAGTGACTTTACGATTAAAAAAGTAAAAGATGAATTTGGCTTAACTATAGTCGAAAAAAGGGATGTTTTTGCAGATGTCAAGCCAAATCAGGTAGGTGAATATTTAAAAAGAACTTTAGATAATAACGTACCATTGGCCTTAGCTATAAACACAGAAAAAGCCCGATCAGAGTTTATTATTGCATTTGTGCTATTAGAGTTGAGAAACCATTTTGAGGATAAAGTTAGCTTGTTTTCAGGTATTGAATTTGATGTTGATAAAGAAAAAAAATTAAATGGATTTTGTGATTTTATTATAAGTCTTTCTACAGAGCAGTTATTTCTAACATCGCCTATTGTGGCTATAGTTGAAGCTAAGAATGAAAATATTATTGGCGGTATTGGTCAATGTCTTGCAGAAATGCTGGCATCAAAGATATTTAATGAAAGAGAAAACAACGAAGTGAATAATATCTATGGTGTGGTTACAACAGGAAGCGTCTGGAAGTTTATAAAACTCACAGGTTCTGTTGCTTTTGTAGATAAAAAAGAATATCATATTGAATATATTGATAAAATTATGGGTATTTTATGGGCAATGGTCAATCAAACAGCCTAACTTGTAGCACCTACGATCTTTGGTATCAAGCGTTTGAATAGCTTTTTTGACATAGTCTTTATATAGTAATTTAAAAATTCGTAAAAATTTTTCCCACGCTCTGCTTGAGAACGATATAACCTACAATTCTAATATGACAAAGTAGGATTAAGTAATATAAATATTAATAATGATGCTGACTTTCTAAATTAGAATAATATATGTTAAAATCCCAATAGTTCACATTATATCTAAGATAGTGTTGGTTTAGGAAAATAACCATGACAAGTGCCGAATATCGAGCCAAATACGGTAACCTGAAAGATGTAATACAAAAATTAAACCTTAAAGCGCGTAGTTGGAACGACTTAATCACACAAGCTGAAAAGCTCAATATCGAACTGCCTACATTGCCTAATTTTAAAGACAAATACCAAAATACGCTTAATATCAATACCGCAGTTCCAACTGCCCCTACATCAGAAATTTTGCTATATCAGACTGAAGATGGGCAAACCAAGCTAGAGGTACGTCTTGAAGCTTCTACCCTATGGCTAACCCAGCAACAAATGGCTGATCTTTTTCAAACTACAAAGCAGAATATTGGTCGCCATTTAAGAAATATCTTTACTGAAGGAGAGTTAGATGAAAATTCAGTTGTAAAGGATTTCTTTACAGCTGCCTCTGATGGCAAAACCTACCAAATGCATTTTTACAATCTGGATGCCATTATATCGGTAGGATATCGCATTAAGTCCTTTATTGCTACCCGATTTCGGCAATGGGCTACTACACGTTTACATGAGTTTATTATTAAAGGCTTTACCATAGATGATGAACGTTTACAACAGCCAGAGCAAGCTAGTTATTTTGAAGAATTACTGGCACGTATCCGCAATATTCGTAACTCCGAAAAGGTCTTCTGGCGGCAAAGTTCTAAATATCTATGCCACTAGTGTTGACTATGATCCTAAAGCCGAAGTGACCCAACGGTTTTTTGCCATCTTACAAAACAAGATACATTGGGCTGCACATGGCCACACCGCAGCAGAAATTATAGTACAACGTGCTGATGCCAACCAAGCCAATATGGGATTGACGACTTGGAATGGTGAGACAATTCGTAAAGCCGATGTATCCATTGCCAAAAATTATCTTTCAGCAGAAGAATTGGATACATTAAATCGTATTGTCACATTTTATCTTGAATTTGCAGAATTGCAGGCACTTAATCGCAAACCAATGTATATGGCAGATTGGATTGCTAAATTAGATAATTTTCTAAAAATAAGTGATCGTGACATTCTAACCCATGCAGGCAGCGTTAGTCATAAAGATGCGCTAACGACTGCTCATGCCGAATATGAAAAATATCGTCAGCACCATATTAATGATTTATCTCCAGTAGAACAACATTTTGCAGAAGCTATCAATAAGACCCAAAAAATCGCAAGTTCCAAGAAAACGTAATGAAACCATAAGTAATGCTGTTAACTTGAGAATATAACTATGCAAGCAATAGAATTTGCAGCTAAAATTCACGATGGTGTGGTAAGGATACCAAAGCAATTTAGTCACTGGACAAACAAATCTGTCAGAGTAATTATTTTAGAAGAAGCAATACCTTCATATCACCGTGAACCACATCCTACTATTGCTGGTAAAGGTAAGACTATTGGTGATCTACTGACTCCAATAGTGGATGATAGTGATTGGGAGTGCTTAAAGTGATAATTCTTGACAGCCATGTTTGGTTCTGGTGGATTAATCTAGAACATAAACGCTTATCCAGATCTATGTTGCAGGCAATAGAAAGTGCTGATAAGATTGGTGTTTCACCCGTTTCATGTTTTGAATTAGTTTTAGCACATCAGAAAGAAAAATTGCAATTGCCAATAGCAATTGATGAATGGTTTGAGTTAGCATTGGAAGGTTCTGGTATAAAGCTGGTATTGTTCGACTCCAAAATTGCCCTACGTGCTGTAAAATTGACTGACATTCATCGCGATCCTTTTGATCGAATTATTATTGCTACCACATTGGAACTTAACGCTAAGTTAGCAAGTATGGATGGTCGCTTCAAAGAGTATCCTGAATTAACGAATGTCTTATTGGTATAAGATTTTTTGTTTTTCTATACAAATAAATTGCCAGCTATAATTTGAACATTTTTAGAATGTTTGCAACAAATTAGACATTATACCAATTTTTAGCCAAACAATTATATATTATCCAAAATCCCAATTATCTCTTTATGCTTATTTATCTGGAAGAGAGTTTCGGATAATGTTTAATATTCGCTATCGAAGCTAAAAAATGATTTAATATCCTACAAAAATTTTACTAATCATATTATTTTATTGGAACTACTTCCTAAAAACCAAGTATTTTAGTCCTAACCAGGCGATTATGTGAATGTCAAAGTTAGAAACTAGTCTAGATCATCGCCCTGATCCCAAACAAACTTTTCTTAGGTATTTGCCAGAACGAGTAGCAACAATCGCCGATGATTGGCGTACAATTGCAGACCAAGGATGGAACGCTACTAAACTTGAGCCTATACTACAAAGAGTTCAAGACCTTTCAAGTGTTGCCGATAAATTTGGCTTAACTGAAATACATGATGGGTTGTTACCATTAACGCAATGCTTTTATACACTTTCAAATACTCAGAAATCTCCTTCTGAGCATCAAGTTGAACAAATTGATAGCCTGTTAAGACGTATCAGTACCATAAGTCAAAAAAAAGATGTACCAGATGAAAAAATAGCTCAAACGGCGCGGGAACAAAACTCAGCTATATACTATCTATGCGGTAAGCAAACACTAGCCCCTGGTTTATCTAGTGCATTGGATGGCTATCAATATTCACTATCCCAGTTTGAGGATATAGATGCTTTAGTAAATGCGATAGCACGGAAACCTCCAGCAGCTATTATAGCAAATGCTAATATACTACCTAAAGATGGCATACTAGACAAACAAGATAATATAATACCACTATTAATAATTCTGTCTGAAACTGGCGATTTGGATGTTAGATTACAGGCACTAAAGGCTGGTGCCAAAGCCTACTTTGTGGTACCTATTGATGCGCAAAGAGTAGCAGCTAAGTTACATCAGCTATTAAACGCCGCACCAGAACAACCACATCGTATCTTAGTGATGGATGATGATCCACCCCAAGCCTCCTTTGCTATGGCTATATTACGCAAAAGCGGCTTGGATGTCAGAGCCGTAACCAATCCTGAAGATGTCCTTGAGGCTATAGAAGAGTTCTGTCCAGATTTAGTTCTTATGGATGTTTATATGCCCAAAATCGATGGGTTACAACTTACCAGAATTATCCGTGAACAGACCGAATTTGCTGACTTACCCATTGTCTTCATGTCTGGCGAGCAAGATGTGGAGAAACAACTAGAAGCCTTAAATAGTGGTGGTGACGGTTTTGTTACCAAGCCAATTCGGGTCCATTACCTAAGAACCATAATCAACAGCCGCATTACTCGCTCTAGAACCTCTCAATACCAAACTATAGACACCAATGATCGTGATCCTACTACAGGATTATATAATAGACGGGGTTTATTTACGCGAATCAATAAATTACTAGCCAATGGTGCTCGTGCCTTAGTGCATGGGTTAATTTGTTTGGAAATTGATAACCTAGATTCTATAAAACAAGCGATAGGTTTCAAACAAAACGAAGCTCTATTAGCTGCCGTGAGTACTCAAATACTTTCCCAAATAACTCCCCAGGACTTATGCGCCAGAATTGATGATAACCGTTTTGCAATACTAGCTACTAGGACTCAGCAACAAGAATTGATGCAGCTTGGAGAGTCTTTAGTTCTTAGTATTACCAGGCGTAGCTATCCAATTGACGGTTTAAATACAGAGTTGGTAATCATAAGTGGGATGAGCGTTTTTCAGCCAGCACCAACGGATAGTATGACAATTGAACAGCAGGCGATATCAGCCTGTCATTTGTCACGTAATGAGAGTGGTATGGTGATCTATGATGCTACAAATATGAATGCAACAAATACTAATACTAATACTAATAATAGTAATAGTAATAGTAATAGTAGTATGCATATAACCTCAGAAACAGTACCACCTTCTTCACAAACATCGGTTGCACCGGACATTACCCAAATCCTACGACAAGCATTACAGAAAAACAGCTTTGCTGTATCCTGGCAAGACTATGTAGCACCACAAAAATCCCCACTAAATATTCAAGAATTAAACCTATCGCTCCCAATAAATAGCAATCGCGCCTTAACAACTCAAAGCATAAACACATTTGCACAACAACTAGGGTTAAGTAAAGAGGTTGACCAACTATTAATAAGAATAGCCTTAGATAAATTACAAAAAAATCTACAATCTGGTCAAAATATACTTATATTATTGAATCAAAGCGCAGAAACCCTAATTGAACCTGCATACACAAACTGGCTACAAGGCGAGTTACAGAAACGTGGCTTAAAAAATAATGGTTTGATTTTATCTTGGAATTTACTTGACTTGGTTAATAATATTAAGGGTGCCTATGCTCTAGTTAAAGCACTAAATATTATGGGAATTGCAACTTGTTTAACTCGATTCAGCCAAAATGAGGCATCTTATAAAGTACTTAATTATTTGCAACATCCTTACATTAAATTATCAGAAAAGATGCTAGAAATGGAATCAGAAGCGATAGATGTCATGTTACAGCGTATAAAAAAATCTGCTGCTAAGATCATCATACCTAAGATACCTAAATCTCATACCATTAATCGAAATTGGTTAACCAAAGCAGACCTTATTCCCAAAGATATGTCTTAAACAATACATCCCCTTTAACATCAGGACAAATTGTGTTAGATCTATTTTAGATAGATCTATTATAGTTAGATTTATTATAGTTAGATCATTAAATTTATTATGACGACATCTAAATCAACACAAGCTATTGGCAAAGCTAAAGAACATCTTGCGCATGAATATTTAAAGGCACAAGGGTTACGGCTAATAGCTCGTAACGTTAGATATCGTTGTGGTGAATTGGATCTAATAATGCAGGATGGTAAATATTTGGTATTTGTAGAAGTTCGCTATCGGCGTAGTACCAAGTTTGGTACCCCAGCCGAAAGTGTAGTATGGAAAAAACAACAGCGTCTGCGTAGAGCTGCTAATTGCTATCTGCAACAACATCCAACCAACTTAGACTGTCGTTTTGATATTTTGGCGATTACGGGAGCTAACTCTATTGAATGGCTGCAAAATGCTTTTTTAGATAGATAAATTATACATAACAATTTATTATGGAACTTATTCAACGTACTCAAGCACTGTTTACTGATAGTATTAATATTAAACAAAAGGCAGCACCTATTATCATTCCGCCTTTAGTAAAAGCTGCAACACTCATTGTAGATAGCTTAAGCAACGGTGGGAAAGTTTTAAGCTGCGGTAATGGAGGTTCAGCAGGAGATGCCCAACACTTTTCTTCCGAAATGTTAAATCGTTTTGAAATGGAACGTCCCGGATTAGCCGCCATAGCTTTAACAACAGATAGTTCTACTGTGACCTCTATTGCTAATGATCGTCATTTTGACCAAATTTTTTCAAGACAAGTACAGTCTCTAGGCCAACCAAAAGATATACTATTAGCAATTACTACTAGTGGGGCTTCTCCCAACATCCTAGCAGCTACAGATGCAGCACATACTCAAGGCATGAGTGTTATAGCTTTAACGGGACGTGATGGTGGACCGTTGGCTGCTCTTATGCAGCCTAATGATATAGAAATCCGAGTTCCAGCTTATTCTACGGCTAGGATTCAAGAAGTACACTTGCTTATTATTCACGGTCTATGTGATAGTATAGACTATCAACTTGCAAATTTAAAACTTTCGAATAATATTTAATTACTACATTTTTTGCATACAAAACACAATATAAAGAATGATTACACGACAAAAAATATAGCTAAATCTAATATATTTGTAAAAAATGTCGTTATCTTTTGAACTAATTCCCAAAATATTATAGGATTAAAAGGCATCCTTAATTTTCCAGTTTACACTTTTTATCATTCCCACGCTCTGCATGGAAACGATCACGTGTACTTTCGGAAGCATAAGAAGGATGCAGATTAAAAGGTGTTACTCAACTATCCAGTTTTCTAATATTGACTTTTAAATTAATTTAGCTTCGTATGACAGATGTAGGACGGGAGAGCGAAGCGATCCCGCCTTTTTTTTGAAAATGTCACAATTTGTTGCATTGCTATTTTCTAACCAATTTAGGCATTATTTCCAAGTAGTAAATTTATATAGAAGGCGGGATCGCTGCGCTCTCCCGCCCTACAAATTTATCAAGTCAAAAAACTGGACAGTCGAGTGTTAAATAAGTTGCTAAATAATATCTAAAAAATAAATTATTATATTATAGATGTTTTAATAGCCTGTTGTATTAATTTACCAAAAAATGCTTTTATCAAATTGTGGTATTGCTCAAATTCCAGTCTATAGATTAAGTTTATTATACGTAATCTATCTACTTCGCGTTGCCAATAGCCTCGCTTCCTGGTTTTTTGGATTAATACTTTACTGGAAAAAAGTTTAAATGATGTTTCGACGCTTACGCGGATTATTCTCGACAGATTTGTCTATTGACCTAGGCACTGCAAATACCCTCATATACGCACGTGGCCAAGGAATCGTACTAAACGAACCTTCCGTAGTAGCTATCCGCTATGATGCAGGACGTGGTGGCAAACGCACTATAGCGGTTGGTACTGAAGCCAAACTGATGATTGGACGTACTCCCAAAAAAATCACTGCTATACGGCCCTTAAAAGAAGGAGTCATAGCAGATTTTCATATAACAGCTGAAATGCTAAAAAACTTTATTAACAAAGTCCATGAGTCTAAAATATTTCGTCCTAGTCCTAGAGTACTAGTATGCGTACCATGCGGATCTACACAAGTAGAACGCCGTGCTATTAAAGAATCAGCAGCTGGAGCAGGTGCTAGAGATGTCTATTTAATAGATGAACCGATGGCTGCTGCTATAGGGGCTGGATTACCAGTAGAAGAACCCTCAGGTTCTATGGTACTAGACATAGGTGGTGGCACCTCGGAAGTGGCTATTATCTCGCTTAATGGCATAGTATATTCTAATTCAGTACGCATTGGAGGAGATCGCTTTGATGACGCTATAGTAAGCTATGTACGGCGCAACTATGGTACTATGATTGGCCCTGCTACAGCAGAACGCATAAAAATAGATATTGGTGCTGCATATCCTGGTACTGAAATGCGCCAAATAGAAGTAAAGGGACGTAACTTAGCCGAAGGTATCCCACGCAGTTTTACTTTAAATAGTAATGAGATCCTAGAAGCACTGCAAGAACCATTAGCAGGTATCGTTGCTGCTGTAAAAGTTGCTTTAGAAGAAACTCCACCTGAACTAGGAGCAGATGTTGCAGAACGTGGCATAGTATTGACTGGTGGTGGCGCATTATTAAGAGATATCGAAAAATTAGTGCAGGAAGAAACCGCATTGCCAGTAGTAGTAGCTGAAGACCCAATGACTTGCGTAGCAAGAGGTGGGGGCAAAGCATTAGAAATGATGGAAGAGAGAGGTTTAGATCTATTTCTCACTGGCGAGCATACATACTAGATATTTATTTATAATTTATAAACAACTAGCAGGTACCAGACCAATTTTTATCGGCCCATCTTCAACTATCCGACTCCTAATTGCAGTAGGAGCCTCTATTGCTCTAATTGTGGCAGATCATCGTGTGCATCACCTAGATCATGTGCGTACGCTGCTCTCTACATTGACTTATCCACTAGTATATAGCGCAAGTGCTGCTTGGTTAAATGATATTATGCATTACCATACTAACTTTACAGATCTTAATCTAGCCAATCAGCAACTATATCGAGAAAACTTACTATTACAAGCGAGATTGCAACAATTTGACGCTCTGGAAGCAGAAAATATGCGTTTGCGAGACTTGCTAGGTTCGACTTTTAAAATTGGAGATCGCGTTCTTATTGCGGAATTGATAGCTATCGATCTTGATCCATATCGCCAACAAGTAATGATCAATAAAGGCACAAGTTCTGGAGCCTTTATAGGGCAACCCGTATTAGATGCTCATGCGGTTATAGGACAAATTATCCGCGTAACTTCAGAAACCTCTACAGTACTGTTAGTGACAGACGCAAGCCATGCGCTACCAGTACAAGTGAATAGAAATGGTTTGCGTACTATTATCGAAGGCACAGGTTTTATAAATCGTTTAAGATTGCCTTATATAGCCAATAATGCAGATATACGGGTTGGGGATTTGTTGGTTACATCTGGACTAGGTGGTCGCTTTCCATCTGGTTACCCAATTGCAAAAGTCAGCACCATCCAGCACGAACTTGGACAGCCTTTTGCGACGGTTTATGCCACTCCAAACGCACAATTACAACGTATTCGTGAAGTGTTACTAGTATGGAGTATAAACTCCAAACATCCTGTAATTGCACCAGAATTTGAAGATACAACCCCATCCAAATGACAGCTACGCCCCAACATAATAGTTGGGTAATTATAATCATATTACTAATTGCTACTGTATTATCAATTATGCCTATCCCATTTTGGGCACGTTATTTCCGTCCACAATGGGTAACTTTGGTATTAATATACTGGACTCTTGCATTACCTCAACGTATTAATATCGGTAGTGCATGGCTTATTGGTATTTTGCAAGATGTGATAACTGGTACTTTATTGGGACAACATGCTTTAGCTTTTTCAGTAGTAACATTTGTCGTAGTTAGTTTACATTTGCGTATCCGTATGTTTCCATTGTGGCAGCAGTCTATTATTGTGATGGTGTTATTATTTTTAGAGCGTCTTTTAGAGTTATGGGTGATTATGGCTACTAACCAGCCTATTCCTTCTTTATGGTATTGGGTGCCTGCTTTGACAAGTACTCCGTTGTGGCCTTGGGTATATATAGTATTGCGTGATGTCCGGCGACGTTTTGGAGTGACTTAAGAGCCACAATCCTGATTCTAACGTTTTCTATGGGAACAATCTCCTACTTATAATTAGCTTTATTAAGTAGATAGTACACGCTTATCATTTTTTTGACTATATGTGTTTTTGGATCATGATTTTATTTAATATTATCAAATAGTTATATGCCAACAGAAAGCGTTAGAATCAGAGTATTTGTCTGGCTACAAAACAGCACGGTAAGTTGGGGTAAGAAATGCCCCCCCCCCCAACACAAATGTTAAGTCAAAATTTTAAATATAATCATATACTGCTGTTAATGTTGGGGGCTATTATACTGCAATTTCTGTCAGTATTCCTAAGATCTTATCCAGGCGTTGCAACGGATATTCAATATTATCCACGTAAGCTATATTATCAACCAATTTTAAAAATCGCCATAGGCTTCCTGTAGTAACAACTCCATATATAATAGATATAGGCTGGTGTTTCTGTTCATTAAACAATCGAGCAGCAATCATTTCTGCAAGGCATTGGGGAATACTGCCGACGATATTATCATTCTTAGCTTCAACCAATGTTAAAACTGGCGCACTAAGTGTTAATTGCTCTTTAGATTTGGCAATAATATAATCACATCGTCCATTTAGACCTTTAGATTTGTCAACATTAAATTCAAACCCGGAAAATAGGCTTATCTTATCTTTAAATTGTAATTTAAACTCAGCCAAATTGGTGCAATGATAAATTCAGATCGAGCCTTTTCAGTATCGATAGTAATTGCTAGAGGTACATAGCGTTGTAATAGTTCTGTTAGTAATGTTGGTACTTGCGTTGGAGATATGTGATAAAAAATATCATTATCATCAACTAGTTTAAGCGCAAACTGAATCAAAAATTGTCATTAAATTTCAATATGTTATTGGTAAATGCACAAATTAAAAAATCCTAAATCCTTAATCGTATCAAAGGCCGCACGATCTTATTACTCGATGCCTGTCATTCTGGAAGCATTACCAATCAAACCGTTGTACCTAATGATGAATTAGCAGCTAAATTTTTCAGCGGTGGCACAGGTGGAGTTATGGTATTTTCTTCTTCCAAAGGCCGCCAATCATCCCTAGAAAGTCCTGACATGGTCGACGGTGCAGGCTTTTTCACCCACTATATTACCCAAGCCTTAAGTGCTAAAGATGCAGATCGTAACAATAATGGCTTTGTGGAATTTATGGAATTAGTTGACTATGTTAGTAAGACAGTTAATACAGAATCAGCAGGCCAGCAAACCCCGCGGCTTAGTAGACGGGAACTGTTTGGGGATTTAGCTATTGCTAGGGTGCAGTAAATTTGGTTATGCAGGTTCCTCGTAAAAATTTTAAGGTGAAAATAATTTTTATGATTCTACCGCTTTCTGTTGGTATATAATTATTTTGATAATGCTATATAAAATTATGAGCCACAAGCACAATATATTTAAAAAAAGATGGTAAGTATATACTATCAATACTTGTAAAGCTACTTATACGTAGGGTAGTACTACCCACAGAAAGCGGTAGCTAGTTAATTTTTTGTAGATAATGTCTTGCTGGGACTAAATCAGCATATTCCAACCTTATAGTTATCAATACGATAAAGTATAATCAAAATTCCCAAAATTAACAACAATAAGATTATGACCCATACTAATATAACTGATATTGCTACCTACATGCGCCAACTAGGAGAGCAAGCGCGTACAACTTCACGCATCTTGGCTCGGGCTACTACTAAGGCTAAAAATGCCGCATTACTAGCTATTGCAGCAGATTTAGAGGCCAAGCGTCCTTTATTGCTCACCGAAAATAGTAAAGACCTAGATGCTGGTGTGGCCAAAGGCTTAAGTCAAGCTATGCTAGATAGGCTAGAGTTGACAACATCTAGAATTGACTCTATGCTAACTGGTCTGCACCAGATAGCAGCACTTGTTGATCCAATAGGGGTTATTACTGACTTAAATTATCAACCTACAGGCATTCAAGTTGGAAAAATGCGTATACCATTGGGTGTGGTTGGCATCATTTACGAATCACGACCCAATGTCACTGTAGATGCTGCTGCACTATGCTTAAAATCTGGTAATGCTACAGTACTCCGTGGTGGTTCTGAGGCATTTCATTCCAATCAAGCGATTGCTGCATCTATTCATCAAGGGCTTAAGGTGGCTGGATTACCAGCAGAATCCGTGCAAATCTTGGCTACTACTGAACGTAGTGCTGTGGATTACATGGTCACGATGCCTGAATATATAGATGTTATTATTCCTAGAGGTGGGAAAGGTCTAATTGAGCGGATTAATAACCAATCTAAAGTACCAGTGATCAAACATCTCGATGGTATTTGCCATGTCTATATAGATGATCAGGTTAATATAAACCAGGCGGTAGCAGTAGCTGTTAATGCTAAGACCCAGAGGTATGGAACCTGTAATACTATGGAAACTCTATTGGTAGCGGAAAAAGTTGCAGCAACTATCTTGCCTATTTTAAGCAATGCTTATCAAGAGCATGGCGTTGAGTTACGCGGTTGTCAAACCACCCAAAAACTATTACCAAATATAATAGCTGCTACAGAAGCAGATTGGGAAACTGAATATTTAGCACCGATCCTGGCTATAAAGGTAGTGCCAGATTTAGATGCTGCTATTTTGCATATTAATACTTATGGATCTCAGCATACAGATGCCATTCTTACTGAAAATTATGACAGGGCACGGCGTTTTTTGGTTGAGGTGGATTCAAGTTCCGTGATGGTAAATGCGTCTACTAGGTTTGCGGATGGTTTTGAATATGGTTTAGGGGCTGAGATAGGAATTAGTACAGACAAGTTTCATGCCCGTGGTCCAGTTGGTTTAGAGGGTTTGACCTCTCAGAAGTTTGTTGTGTTAGGTTCAGGACATATTCGTCTTTAAGGATTTAGAATTTTTTAACTTGTGCGTTTGCTAATAACATATTGAAATTTAATGATAATTTTTGATTGATAGCAAATAATCAAAAACGATTTTTAAGTGCCCAATCTATTAGGATGAATGATAAAACAGTATCATATATGGTTTATTTTACTATCCTATAGATTGAATAGCACCAAAATAACGATGAAAATTGTTTTTGACAAAAGTCTACTAAACAAAAATTATTTTGTAATTTCAATGCTTTATATGGGAATGCATAAGTTAAAAAATCCTGAATCCTTAACATTTAGTTGCTTCAGTTTAATGGGTGTAGTGCATTCAAATTGATAAATGGTTGCAATGTCTGCATGAGTTTCATGTGTATGATGTTCGTGATCATGTCCTGTATGATGGTGTGTTTCATTGAGTAACTGGGATGTGACATGGACATGCTCCATACGGCATCCAGCAGAACTGTTGAATTGAAATAGCTGGTTTCCATCTTTAAGCGTGGAAACTGCCTTATCTAACTCCGCGTGGTCAGCAGCAGATTTAGGCATATGTTCAAAGCCAATAATATTCACCGCTGGGCTATTAAGTTCTATATATAGTTCATGACCTTCAAGTGCTATATTCAATGCCGCAATACCATGCACATGTGCGCCATGATGGCGATGTTCTGGTTCGTGATCATGGTGGTGCTGTGCAGCCACATAGGTTCCAGGTGTAGCAAGTAACAAGAGTGGAAGTAAGGATAAGGTGAGTAGGGTTTGTTTTAGATTCATGGTTGGTGTTTCCTAACGAGTTGATAAGTTGTGTGAGAGAGGCTTAAAAACAGTTTACTGATTTTTTCCTGTGCATTCGGCACAAGTGCCTAAAAGTTCTACTACTGGATGCTTGGTTTGGAAGCCAATGGATTTACTTACAGTTCCAAGACTTTGTACAATGGCTGCATCATTTATTTCACTTACTCCTCCACAATCAGCGCAAATCAGAAACTGGCTGGAATGAGGATATTCGGGATGAATGCAGCCAATAAATGCTTGTAGGCTTTCCAGCTTGTGTACCAATCCTTGTTCCCGTAGAAAATCCAAAGCTCGATATACTGTTGGCGGTGCAGGATTTTTTACCATCCCCCGCATAAGATCTAATATTTCGTATGCACTCATCGGTTTATCAGCGGCATACAGTATTTCCAATACCATGCGCCGTTGCGGGGTGAATTTGACACCTCGGTTATGGCATAGAGACGCAGCTTGGTCCATAACTTGTTCTGTAAATAACTTCTTAGTCATTGGCAAGGCTCCTACTTATATTGTTTACAGAAGTTATGGTACACCAATTTTATTCACTATTTAGCGATGTAGAGCTTTTACAATTTGGTTGGCAACTCTCCGTAAATTTGGTATGTAGTCTGCCGCTAAAGGATCAATGCTGATGACATGCCCGCCGATGGCCTGGGCTACTTGTTGCGCCAATCGTTTATCAAATTGGGGCTGTACGAAGATTACTCGTACATTTTCGCGCCGCGCCTGTGCAATCAAATTTGCAAGTCGACGCGGCCCTGGTGCTTTGCCCTCTCGTTCGATTGGAATTTGGATTAAATTATATGCTTGAGCAAAATAACCCCACGCTGGATGAAATATCATGAACTTACGATTTGGTAAGGGATCAAGTAAGGCATGAATTTCTTGATCTAATTTTGTAAGAGCTTTAGCGAAATGGGTATAATTACGCTCATATACCTGAGCATGATCAGGATCAAGCTGTGTCAAGGTCTCACGGATTTTGTTTGCTATATGTTTGACTAGTAAGGGACTAGTCCAGACATGTGGATCCAGTTCATTTTCATCATGGGCATTGCTTGCATGACCATGGTGATCCTCATGGTCGTTCTCATGATCATGAGAGGGCATTTTCCGTAACTCGATTCCGGCCCGGACATCCAAAATTTGCATGTTAGGATTTGCCGCCTGAATACGATGCATCCAGGCATTTTCAAACGGTACTCCAGTCTTAATATATAGTCTGGCTTGAGCTAAGGCACCTATTTGTTGAGGAGTAGGGTCATAGATGTGAGGATTGTAACCAGGGCGTACCATAGCTCTAACATCTACATATTGTCCGCCTATCTGTTGTACAAAAGTTTGCATGGGCAAAACACTGACAAAAATGCGCAGTGGTTTGGCTAAAATGTTTATAGGCACCAAAAACATACACAATAATATTAAATAATATGGCATGGTAATGACCTTAAATCTATCAACACAAATATTGTGGTAATTTTATTTGTAAATTAAAGTGATAACAGCTCGAAGCTTTTGTATTAGACATTATTCGAAACCCTAATTTATTGAGTTGAACGGAGGTTTCGAATAATGTCTATTGTGTTGGTTATGGGTATTGAAGCTTCCTTGCTTCAATAAAAATCCTTTTATTTTAATACTAAGAGGATAAAACGATCAGTGGGCTGCTTTTGGTGGATTGTAAGGAAATGCGGAGTGGTGGACATTAATTAAAAGCTTTCCGTCAGCACCACGGACGTAACCAAAGGTAAACTCAACCTTCGCTTCTTTGCCAGTGTTAGCATCAGTAAAGAAGTAATTACCCATTGCTATAGCAGAGTCACAATCAATGATAATGCCTGCATTCTCAAACCGCACTTTTGTCCAAGGTTGTAGCGCAAATCCATGATCTTCTGGCTCCACGCCAGTTACAAAATAAGAGATTGCCTCAGGTTCAGTTAATCGAAATTGTTTTACCGCAGCTTTGGTGGGTTTGAAAAGTACTGTGCCTTTGTTGTAGGCGTAGAGTGTCTTCACATGATTAGTTGCCAAAGCTTTGTAGTCTTGTTTATTGGTGTAGGCGTTACCAATAGCAACGATACCATCACCCCAAACTTTTTGTGCTTGATGCACTTCGGCTTCTGTAATAGGCATTTGTGCATAGGCACTAGCACCCAATAGGACAAGCAGACTAGTTACAGCAAAAATACTTTTCTTCATCTAAAGTTTACCTAAAATTTATTAACATCAGAATGATTGTATACTAATTAGTTTAGCATTATTGTTAAGACAATAACTTTATATTATAACATAACAATCAAGTCAAGAAAAATTTTTAAATTATTTTATTTTTTTAAAATTACTTTTATTTCAAATAAATGAATGTACAGATACGATTGGCTTGTAGGGATCTAGCATCCCATCATCATAAAAGAGACGTATAATAAGGCACTTCAATTGACAGGTGAAAAATAGCCAGCCAGGGTGGGTAAACTGCTGTATCGTTTGCCCACACGAACCAAACAAGAATAAATTATTGGACAATTCCGCGTGGGTATGATTAGACTGTGCCTACCCTACATGACTAGCTTGTTGTATTCATTGGTTCTATTTAACTACATCGCTAATTAATTTTAGGATGATAAACTTGTAACGAAAGATTAATTTCTATAGCAGCGAAATCACGATCTGAATGAAGCAATTGGTGTTTATTTTCAATACAAAAGGTTGCAATTATAACATCGATAGTTTTTTGTATAGTTATCCCATTAGAACGTAATTGTCGATAGTTTTCAGCAGATTTTACAGCAATTTTGTTACCGACCATATTTTGATATGTAAAACTCAAAAGTAATTCCTTAGCATTTTCAAAATGCTCTTGCTGTTTAAATCCTTGCAATACCTCACATAAAATAAGGTCACCAATAATATTTGATCTCGTAGTGCATAATCCCGTATAAATAACGTTTGAGGTGTTTCTTTACCGTTAAAATAATCTATCCATACCGAACTATCGATCACCAACATATCTATCATCTCTTCTCATAAAATCAAGATCACCCTCCCAAGGGTATTTACCAAAAGCCTGACTTAAACTATCTTTTTGAACAAGTAATTTTTCTAATGCAAATAGAACCACTTCTTCCGGTGTTTTGATTCCAGTTGCACTCATAGCTTGGTTAAGTAATTTTTCATCTACAACTAATTGAGTAGGCATAATTTACAACTCGCAATTTAATACCTTAGACCATATAAAAATAGAATCTATGACTATCGTCTAACCAATAAAACATTATATTATAGTAATCTGATTATATGTCTATATATTTTGAGCGTTCGGATACGTTTACAAGTTGTGGGAATCAAAAATTATAGTTCCCACGCTCTACGTGGGAACGCATCCTGGACACCCTGCGTCCTATAATTTATAACGTTCCCACTGGCAGGTGAAAAATAGCCAGGTGGTGGGCAAACAAAACAGCAGTTTGTCTACCCTACTTGACTAATAGCATCGCATCTCCATAACTAAAAAACCGATAATTATGCATTACTGCATACCTATAAGCATTTAATACCGCATCCTTACCACCAAAAGCACATACTAGCATTAGCAAAGTTGAACGTGGTAGATGAAAATTCGTAATCAGCATATCTATAACCTTAAACCGATATCCTGGACGAATAAACAAACTAGTCTCCCCTGTATAGGACTTAAGAATTCCATCAGCGGCAGCGGTTTCCAAACTACGTACACTAGTAGTACCTACTGCAACTATACGTCCACCTTGAGATTTAGTTGCATGTATTTGCTGACACACTGCTTCAGTAACTTCACACCATTCGCTGTGCATTATATGTTCATCTAAGTATTCAGTTCGCACTGGTTGAAAGGTACCAGCACCAATATGCAGGGTGATATTAGCTATGCGAATACCGCGTTTTTTAAGTTCAGAAAATAAAGCAACATCAAAATGTAGACCTGCTGTAGGTGCTGCTATTGCTCCCTCTTGTTCTGCATAGATAGTTTGATAGCGTTTTATGTCTCTGAAATCAGCATGGCGATGAACATACGGTGGTAATGGGATATGGCCATATTGTTCCATAAGTTCAGCAAAGGGGATTGGGGATTGGAGTTGAAATAAGTCATTGATTCTATTAATTACTTTAAGTTCTATAGGATCTATAGCGTTATTTATAGTATTTTCTATAGTAATAATAGTCTTAGGTTTGCAAGGTCTATTGGCACGTATTTGTGCCAGTGCTTGATATGGATTGGTTGCTGCTATACGCTCAACGAGAATTTCGACTTTGGCTCCAGTAAGTTTTTGGCCGTAGAGACGTGCTTTTAGTACTTTGGTATTATTAATGATTAGTAAATCGTTAGGCTGTAATATATCTGGTAAATCGTGGAAGATACAATCTTGTATTTTGTTATTATGTAGATATAGAAGGCGACTGTTAGAACGTTGCGAATTGGGATATTGAGCAATTAGTTTTTCTGGTAAGCGAAAGTCAAAGTCAGAAAGTTGGTGATTAGATCGATTAGAGGACATATTTTAGGTAGGGTACGCAGGTACTACCTCGTTACATTCTGTTGTGGTATATTTTGTGTATCCAAAATTATTACATTTTCATCATCATGTAACCTAATAACAGTACCAACTTTTGCTTGTAAAATTCCGTTAATCAAGGTTTCTAGGCTTATTGCGGGAGCGAATCTTACTAGAGCCTGTTGTTTGGTAATGGCCTGTTCTCTTTGAGCTTCCTCTTCTGGATTGTAATATTTGTGTGAAAAGCCATTGCATTCTAAAACTAGGTTTAGTTCAGCGATAAAAAAGTCTACCCGATATTTGCCGACAAGATAGTTGAAATATAAGCTAAATCGCCTAAAAATTTTGGAGAGGATTTTGCGCCATTGTACTTCATCTGTTGTTTGAGGTTTGACGAATGCTGCCCCAACTTTACCAAAAAATTTATTTTTGAAGTCAATGCCTATTTCAGTATTCATGCCAAGAACAATTTTTGTTACTTCTTCCAGTGGATAGCCATTCATATGGTTGGCTTTGCTGCCTATAGATCGTATTGTTGGGAGATCCAAGCGGATGCATTGAATTTCGTTTTTGTGTTTATGTAGAAAGCTGCCAAGTGTGGTTTCTGGGACTTTAAGGAAGGTTGCAATATCCTTTTTGGTAGCAATTTCATTGTTGACCGAAGCAGAAAAACCTAAATCTTTAAGCAATTTCACACCATCCCAAGTAGATGCTTTGTTTCTTGCCTGTAAGTATTCTCCTTGCAAAAGATATGTTTCAATAGATTCTAGCCTGGCAACAATAGCATGTTTTTTACTGCGGGCTTTGGTACCTGAAAAATCCATGATTAAATGATATGTTTGATGACGTGTGAGTGCATAAACTGTATGTGTACGTCGTGCGCGATTTCCGCTTTCGAACGGCTCCTCAAAATTGAGGAGTCGTTTAGGTAGCAATTCTTCGTCTTGTAGCTTATAGATATTTCTTGTTAAGTTATCGTGCCGCATATGAAAAAAGCTGGCTATGTCCGTACTCAAAATAAAGACATTATCCAAAATATTGGCATGTGAAAGCTGCAACTTTTTCGTTTTCCAAAAAGTTAAACCTTCTGGAGTTTTGTTGTAACTCTCTAAAATATCTTCCAGTAAAGGCGTTTGTAGCATGTAAAGTACCTATTCGGTATGTTTAGTTTGTAGAGATAAGATAGCATTGTAGCAAGGTAGGACGCAAAATCTATTACAATACGCTATATTAAAAAGAATACCGAATAAGTTTTGTGCCTTGTCTAGCTGTTGTATGTGTCAAGTTATGCACGATCTCTGTTTCAAACTACTCCTCAAAATTGAGCAGCCATTTAGGTAGCAATTCTTCGTCTTGCAGCTTATGGATATCTATTATTAAATTATTGTGTCATATATGAAAAAATCGGTTATGCCTGTGCTTAGAACAAAGACATTATCCAAAATATTGGCATGTGAAAGCTGCAACTTTTTCGTTTTCCAAAAAGTTAAATCCTTCTGGAGCTTTTATGTAAAATTCCAGTAAATCTGAAATGTGTGGTATTTTAGACATCGTGTTGCCTCGCAATTTATATTAGAGTACGTAATACTTACTGCTAGATTTGTGCCGATTGACCATGAACGAAATTTTAAGTTCATGGTCATATAATACATTATTTTATTTAATAATTTTTAAAATAAGTTGAAAAAAAGTTGAAATGACGAACTATAAAAAGTCAGCAATAAACTTGCATATTTTTTGTACAGATTAACTTATTTTGATCAATTACGCAAAAATGTGTAGTTATTTTAGAGCTAAGTGTACCTTTACAAGATTAGCACATCACCCCGACATCCATTCATTTACGGTTTTCATCAAATCAGAAAAATCCCAAAAAAGGTACGCAATGTGTACCTTAAGATTACGACAATGCCAAACAATATTATCGATCATTCAGGCAATTATATAACTACACAATTTGTAGATGAATCTGATACAGAAGAGAGCTTAGAACGCCCTTTTTCTTACAAACTTAGATTCATATTGCGGCTCATACTATGGCCAATTACACTTTTCATACTATTACTACTAATTACTATTAGCGGCCTGATCGTCTTACTTAATAACGAACATACCTTACCATACTTGATTAATATAGCTCAGGAAGTTGCGCCTGGCGAATTACATATCAACAATTATCAAGGGCGTTTAACGGATTCTGTAACCATACATGGTCTACGTTATGAGGCGGATGGCTTAGAATTAAACATCGGGAAATTCCATTTAGCTTGGCATCCACTAGCATTAAGCTATTTACAACTGGATATTGTAGACCTACAGCTAGATCAAGTACGCTTAACATTACCGCCAGCAGCTCCTGCTACTGAACCTGCTCCAGCCTTTGCTGGGATAGTATTGCCTTTAGACATAGACTTAAAGCGGCTGTTATTGACCAACCTTTGGCTCAACTTACCAGATGCAAAACAACCGCTTTATCTCAAACGCTTTGCAGCCTCAATTCAGGCTTCTGGAACTAGAGTCAAAATCAAACAATTAGATGTAGATGCGCTAGGAGCAACAGCGCAAGTGCAAGGTCGGATGCGGCTTGAACCTGCTATCCCCATGAGGTTACAAGTTAATTGGGGTTATAAAGTACCAAATAGCCTAAATATAGCAGGCTTTGGCACTATCCAAGGTAACTTAAAAAACTTAGACCTTGATCAAGCCATAACAGCCCCCCTGGCTGTAAATATTGCTGCCACTTTACAAAACCTAGCACAAACCCCGCAATGGGATGCCAAACTGACTGTTACCAACCTTAATTTTACATCCCTGGCACCACAATTACCTGGTCACAGTGTAACAGGATATCTACGTTCTACTGGCAATTTAGATAATATAATGCTAACTAGCGATCTAAAGTTAGCATTAGAAAATCTTGGTAAATTCACTATTAAACTGCATAGTAATTATAATGGCAAAACCTTCACCGCCCGCCATGTAGCTGTCACTACTAGCAATGGTGCCAAGATTATCATTATGGGCCAATATATTCCAAATACAGATTTAGGACGCTTTGCAGGACAGATTAATTGGCATAAACTACGCTGGCCACTTCATGGAAAACCGATTGTAGCACAGAGCCAAACCGGACAACTTAGCATTAACGGCACACCTTCAGCTTATACTTACCAGCTCGCGACCGCTGTTACTATGCCCACTATACCTACAGTACCACCTATTAACATTCAGGCCACAGGTAATGGGAATTTAAAAAAATTACGCTTAACCAATCTTACTCTGAATTTACCCAAAAATACTGTACAAACCAAAGGCACTGTAGCCTGGAAGCCCGTACCACGTTGGAATTTACTAGTGCAAGGGCAAAATTTAGATCCTGCCGAATTTAGCCCTGAGTTTCCGGGACGCATTGCTTTAAAGCTTAAAACTCAAGGTAGTGTTATTGCTAATAATTTAACCATTAAAACCCAGTTGCTACAGCTAAAAGGAGTTTTGCGAGACTACCCAATCAAAGGTACTGGAGCTTTAAACGTGATTAATACGGCATTAAAGATCCCAAGATTGACATTGCATTCCGGTCTTAATCGGTTGCGTCTTAGAGGCCAGGTTGATTCCAAACGTATCAAATTAAATTGGTACTTTGGTGCCCCTCAACTTGCCGCTGTATGGCCAGGGTTAGCAGGTTCTATAAACGCTGAGGGACGTATCGCCGGGGCGTTATTAACCCCTAAAGTCAAAGCCAAATTGCGCGGATCAAACCTATCTTATAGCTCTACTGAGCCTAAGACACCATCGCAAAATACCAAACAGTTGGTAAACATAAAAAAAGTCACTACAGACATAAATCTTAACCTTGCAACTCCAGGTCATGTCGCCTTAAAGTTACAAGCCAAGGCTTTAACAGCGGCTGGGCAACATTGGAAGAAATTAAATTTATCCGCTAATGGCACTCAAATAGCCCATCGCATCCGTCTCATTATTGACGGAAAACAGGTTCCTACCGGACGTTTAGACATAAAAGCTGGCTTAACACCTAAATCTATATGGCAAGGATCTATACAGCATTTAAGCCTGGTTATTCCGCAAATTAATACTATAATTCCGCAACTTAGTACCTGGCGTTTACAAAAGGCTACTAATTTTGCTGTAGGAGCTACACAACAACGTATAGAAAAATTTTGTCTAATTGCTACAAAGCCTACGAATGGGAGAATATGCGGCGATTTTCAGAATAGTTCCGCACGGCGTGGAAACGATAGCCTTCTCTGGGGCGTACAAATTAAAATCCCTCGCTTGACCTTAGATACATTTAAGACGTATATGCCAGAATCTATAGCCCTAAAAGGCTACGCTACTTTGCAAGCTCAAGCCGATGCCAAAAGCAATGGTCAAATTAATGCATACACAAAACTAACATTACCAAAAGCAAAAATAAAAGTTACAACATTAGTACCACCGCGAGATTTTATATTTTCCAAGACAGAATTTAGTGCTAATCTAAATGCTCAAGGAGCTAATCTAAACTTACAAGTACCAATAGCAGGTTTTGGTACTCAGGGTACTTTTAACAGCAAAATAAAACTAATAGGACTTGATCCGCAAAACTTAGACCTCAAACGGCAACAATTGACTGGACGTATTCAGGCCCGTATGCCAGATTTAGGATTTATTGCTGCATTCACTCCCCAACTTTCCAAAGTACAAGGCAGCCTTGCACTAGATTATCACCTTAGTGGCAAGTTATTCTCGCCTAAATTAACAGGACAGGCATCTTTAAACAATGGTGCTATCGATATTCCCAATTTAGGACTCAAACTACGTGAACTGAAGTTCCAAGCTCTAGCTCACAACTTAAGTCAGCTTAGTTATCAAGGCAGTGTCCGTTCCGAAGCTAATACATTAAAACTCTCTGGCCAAACGGATTTGCATCCCCAAACTGGCCCTGTTACCAAACTTAAGATTAAAGGCAGCGATTGGTTAGCAGCTAACTTGCCAGAAGCTAATATTAAAATCTCTCCTGATTTACATATTTATCATGCTAATAATACTCTAAAACTAGCAGGCGAAATTGTTGTTCCGTTTGGCCGCATCCGCCCTCGAGAATTACCTAGTACAGTGGCAAAGAACAGTCCTGATTTAATATTAACAGGCACAACTAAAAAAACATCTAAAGCAACACCATTAGGGCTTAACATAAATTTGCGGGTACGTTTGGGTAAACAAGTCAATTTTGCAGGCTTTGGATTACGTGCAGACTTAGATGGAAATCTATTAGTAGCACAACAACCTGGTCGTATTATGTTAGGAACGGGTCGCATTGGTATCAGCAAAGGTACATTTAAGGCTTATGGTCAGGATTTGACGATTCAACGTGGTTATGCCATCTTTGCCGATAGTCCGCTAGATAATCCATTGCTAGATGTACAGGCAGCACGAATGGTTGGGGATGTAACAGCGGGGGTTAAACTTACTGGAACCTTACAAAAATTAACCTTAACTACGTTTTCAGTGCCGCAAATGGCTAAAAAAGATATCTTATCTTATATAATTACTGGGCAACCTATGGGAGCTAGTAGCAATGTGGGACGAGAAAAAGTTATATCGGCATTGATGGGGGCGGGTGTAGGTAAAATAGCAGACGAAACTGCAAGGCAATTAGGTATAGATAGCCTGCAAGTAACTCCAGGTGATGATTTAAATAACACCACAGTCAGCGTTGGTTCGTATATTTCTCCGCGTTTGTATATGCAATATGCCAACACCCCAGGTTCACGTGAGACTTCAGTGCGGTTACGCTATGATTTGACTAATAAATTACAATTGCAAACCGAGACTGGTAAAAATAAGGGGATAGATTTGTTTTATACTATTGAGCGTTAAAAGCGGTAAATTCTGAATTAAATCGAGGATGGTTGTGGCCCAAAGGTTAGTGATTTTTAATTGATTGATTTATAAAAGCTATTCACGAGCAACAGTTGAATTATAATGATGAACAAAATTCCAAATGGCACCAATATGGTTTGTCAACTTTTTAGAAAATGCGAGTGTCTTTCTGACTAAAC
>LFCU01000207.1 GCA_001044195.1 Candidatus Achromatium palustre | reverse complement strand
CCATTTCATAATTTTTTACATTGTCCTATGCTACAAAATTTAGGTTTTATTTCAAAGTAGCAAATTTATATGGAAGGCCGCGGGATCGCTTCGCTCTCCCGCCCTACAGGCTATTTGTTTAAGTTCTGATAATGCAATTTTTTGCATATTTTTGCCTTGTCTGGCATCTTCTATTGTTTGTTGAGTTATAGAATTTGGTTGTTTGTCAACATTGGTATTTTTCAATAAACATTGAATAATATAGTCATGGAGATTAAGATGCTGTTGTTGAGCATCTTGAAATAGTTGATTTTGTAAAGCTGGTGGTAATGTTAGAGTAATTTGCATAAAAATTTTCGTAGGATAGGTTTAGTTAATATTGGCTTTTTGATCATGATTACCAAGATATCATATCATGATAATCAAGAAAATCAAGTGAATCATAGTTTAAAAATATTACTATATTAGGATATTTCTAATATAGCTGTATACCAAAAAATCGCGAGCAATCGCCCCTTTAATAGCAGCACTCACAAGCCTTGAAATTTTTTTCGAGGCTCGCCCACTCGCCTCTTAAAAAAATTTCTCGGCTTGCTCGTTGCTGCTATTGCCTGTCTGCCTTACCTGCTTGGCTCGATGACCTCACAGGCGCGAAAGCCCACGTAGTTGTGCCGGTCCCCTGGCTCGTCACTGCCGCGATAAGCAGCACGTACGAGGCCTGCGTTGTAGTCCCAGGAACCACCACGAAGGACGCGGGCCGCACCACCAGAAAGTAAGCACTTCTTCTCAGAACCATCGTAAGATGATGTGTACTTCGAGCACGTCCATTCCCATACGTTGCCACTCATATCATGCAAACCCCAAGCATTGGGTGAAAATGAACCGACCTTAATAGTCTTCTCTCTATACTGACCCTTAGGACATCCAGAATACGGATAATTCCCATCATAATTGGCCTGATTAGTACTAATACAATTTCCTGTATGAAATGGGGTTGTAGTACCAGCTCGAGCTGCATATTCCCACTCAGCTTCGGTGGGTAGACGATATTTCCGGCCAGTCTTTTTAGATAACCATTGCGTGTAAGCATGAGCATCCTGCCAACTAACATTAACCACTGGCTTCTGCTCGTCATTAAAATTCCCACCACTATTATGACTAGGTTTAAAGGCACGATATTGGGCATTAGTAACTTCATACTTGCCAATATGAAACGCTTTAACACAGACCCGATGCTGATTTTCATCGCTACCTCTACCTGCTTCTGATGTAGGACTACCCATTTGAAAACAACCACCAGGGATAGACACCATTTCGGGTTCATAAGGTTTACGCGATCTTCTAGCTCTAGCCTGAGCTTCAGCCCTGGCTCGTCTTGCTGCCTCTTGTCTTGCAGCTTCGCGTCTGGCCTCTTCACGTCTGGCATTAAGGCGAGCTAAACGATCAGCTTCAGCCTTAGCTGCTTGAGCTTTACGCTCCTCTTCCGCACGTTGCCTTTGTAGTCTAGCAATTCTTGCCTCCTCAGCCCTGCGTTTTTGTTCTAAAGTAGCCAGACGTGCTGCCTCTTTAGCTTGAGCAGCTTTACGAGCACGGTCTTGTCTTTCTAAACGTTCGGCCTTGGCCTGAGCCTGGGCTGCGGCCTGCTTGGCGGCTATCTGCTCCTGTCTTAATCTGGCAATTTTCGCCTCTTCTTGTTTACGCTTGGTCTCTAAGGCAGCAAGACGGGCCGCTTCTGCATCAGCGGCTGCTGTAGAGATTGGCGGGGTAGCAGCTATTACAGGAGCTTGGGGGGTAGATATTTGAGGGTTAGGTACTTGAGGTTTAGCTAGTACTTGGGGATTAGATTGCTGTTGCGGTACAGATTGGGAGGTCTGAAAATAAAAGGTACCTATAGACTGATCATAGATAGCTGGCGTTTGGGTATGACCTACAGATTTAGCCTGCGTATAGACCCGAGACTTAACCTGGCCAAAAGCCTGATTAATGGTGATATTAGGTATCTTTAAGGCGGTTAATAGCTCACGAGTAAACAAACCATGCGGGATTGGATCAACCATACTTAAAGCATCTAGGGCCTGCTGGCCGATACCTGCCGAATAGACAATCATCGTACCATGCACTGCAGAAGGTGAGGCCAAACCTCGCGAGGCACCAATACTACGCCCCATAGACCGAAACGGATTATTCCGACAAGCATCAATAATAGCCAAGACAAAACGCGGTTGACCCGTTTGCACCTTGGCCAATAATCCAGATGATAACTCAATACCATCACGTTCAATATGGCTGGCTTTGGTAGCCTTTAGATCGATTGGAATTAGATAATTACCATTTTTAACCTGCACCCCATGACCTGCATAAAAAATGATTACCTGATCATTTTGAGCTATAGAAGCAGAAAAGGTCTCTATATCATCCCAAAAATCACTGCGAGTACGATTGGTGCGCAAGGTAACCCGATAGCCAAGTGCTTGAAATTGTTGAGCTACAGCTTGAGCATCCGAGACCGCGTTTTTCAAAGTACCTATATGTTGATAGGCATTGTTGCCAATAACCAAGGCATGATAGCTTGAGTCTGTAGGGTAATTGGATGATGCTATACCAGATGTACCTCTAGCATGTAGATCTATTTGTGTAGGATTAGAACCATAAGTTCTAACATTCTCGTTACTAGGGCCGCAGCCTTGTAACAGTATCAGGATGCTTATGATTAAGGATTGGAGTATTTTTAGCATATATTATTTCATTTTAGTTAATAGATAATCTAGTTAATAGTATTAAGTTTAGCTATATTTTTTAGAGTGTCAAGCATAAATGCGATTCCTAGACGCTCTGCGTTTTATGATTTTTATTGTTCCCAAGCACGTAGGGCGGGAGAGCAACGCGATCCCGCCTTTTTTTGAAAATGCTATTCCATTTCATAATTTTTTACATTGTCATTAGACATTATCCGAAACCCTCTACCAGATTAACAAACATAAGGTTATTGTTAAGGTATAGATTCCTGCTTTCGCAGGAATGACGGGTTTCGGATAATGTCTATTTACTACAAAATTTAGGTTTTATTTCAATGCAGCAAATTTATATGAAAGGCGGCGGGATCGCTTCGCTCTCCCGCCCTACCTGGCTGGATAGTCGAGTGTTACCGATTTTCTTTGGTATGCCAAAGTCTTAATATGTAGATGGTGGTCTTACGTATCTCATATCGCATCTCGTAATTTCCAACCAAAATTCGACGTACCTCACGTGGTGCAAACTCTTCTAATTTTTTGCCTATACGTGGATTATTTAGCAATCTTTTTGGTGCTGCAATCAATGTCTGCATCGTCTGTATGGCTATCGTTTTATTTTTTGGTACAAGGAATTCGTAGAGTCGTTCTACATCAGACAATGCTTTATTGGTCCAGGTAATTTTCATTTATGTGGCATAGGTAATGGTTTTTCTGTGCTTAAGCTTTCAGCCCAGGCTTGTACAGATTGGTGGTTAATAGTTAAGCCATTATCTACGTCAGCTAGTGCTTCTTTTGTTAAAGATTCAAGTTTTTCTTCTTGGTCAATCCAGGTAGTTAGTGCTTGTTTAATAATCCATTCGCGTGAAAGTTCAAGACGTATTGCCAATTGATCAATTTTTTCTGCTAGTGGCAATGGAATACGAGTTGTTAGAACTTTAGTTTCCATTTATCTTGTCCAAAATAGTTGATTTAGTTACAATTATCCATATCTTTGAATTTTAATGGTGTATTGCTATTTTGCAACTTGCTATAGCCATTATGCTATATTTGCCAATTGTAATTGATATTTCTTTCATGATGTCTCAAATTTTTGTTTATTAAAATAGCATATTATGGTAATCAAAAAAATCTTGTGAATCATGGTTTAAAACATATATTATATCAGCACGTAGGGCGGGAGAGCAACGCGATCCCGCCTTTTTTTGAGAATGCTATTCCATTTCATAATTTTTTTACATTGTCCTATGCTACAAAATTTAGGATCTATTTTAAAGTAGCAAATTTATATGACAGGCGGCGGGATCGCTTCGCTCTCCCGCCCTACATCAAAGTTAGATGATCATTAATCACTATAGCCCAAATTTTGCCCTAGCCAGCGTTCCATCTCAGCTAGGTCTAGATTTTTGCGCTGGGCATAGTCTATTATTTGATCTTTGGCTAGTTTGCCAACGCTAAAGTAACGGGATTGGGGATGAGCGAAATAAAGGCCACTCACAGCGGCTGTTGGTACCATGGCTTTGCTTTCGGTAAGCCAGATGCCAGTGCGTTCTTTGACTTTTAATAGATCCCAAAGGATGTCCTTTTCTGTGTGATCAGGACAGGCTGGATAACCAACTGCTGGACGAATACCTTGATATTTTTCGGCTATTAGGTCGTCGTTGGTTGTAGCCTCGTTGGATGCATAGCCCCAAAATTCTCTACGAACTTTTTGATGTAGCCACTCTGCTAGAGCCTCTGCTAGTCGGTCTGCTAGGGCTTTGAGCATGATAGATTGATAGTCGTCTAGATCGGCTGTAAACTCTGCTAATTTTTTGTCAATGCCAATACCTGCGGTGCAGGCAAAGGTGCCTAGCCAATCTAAGGGATAGTTAGCAAGTTTAGGTGCTACGAAGTCTGCAAGGCAATCATTGTAACTACCTGTGGGTTGACGATTTTGTTTGCGTAGAAAGTGGAAAGTAGTTAGAATTTCCGTCCTGGTTTCATCTGTATAGAGATGAATATCATCTCCTGCTGAAGCTGCTGGGAATAAGCCAATGATAGCTCGAGCTTGGAGCCATTTTTCCGTGGTTAGTTTTTGCAGCATATCTTGAGCATCACGCAATAATTTACGAGCTTCCTGGCCTTTTTCCGAGTCATCGAGGATTTGTGGATAACGCCCCTTAAGTTGCCAGGCAATAAAGAAGAAGGTCCAATCTATATAGGGATGTAATAGTTCTAGGGGAATTTCTTCTAGGACTTGAATGCCTAGCTCTTGTGGTTCTGTTGGTTGATAAGCATTCCAGGTAACGGGAATAGGATTGGCACGGGCTTGTTCTAATGTTACTAAGCTGCGAGCTTGGTTCATGCTAGATCTGCGGGTACGTATCTCAGCATATTCTGCCCGTACTGAGGCGGTATAGGCATCGCGCTGTTCTTTGGATAGGAGACTAGTAGCAACACCTACGGCACGAGAAGCATCGGGAACATATACTGTGGGGCCTTGATAGTGTGGCTCTATTTTGATTGCGGTATGGAGTTTAGAGGTCGTTGCTCCGCCAATTAATAAAGGCTGAGTAAAACCTTGGCGGTGCATCTCTTTAGCTACATTGCTCATCTCATCTAAGGAAGGGGTGATGAGTCCAGAGAGTCCTATAATATCAGCTTTGTGTTCTTGAGCTGCCTGGAGAATTTTATCAGTAGGTACCATTACTCCTAGGTCTATTACTTGGTAATTATTGCATTGCAGGACTACGCCAACGATGTTTTTGCCAATATCGTGGACATCACCTTTAACAGTAGCTAATAGGATACGCCCTTGGGTTTGAGTGCCACAATCTAACTTTTCAGACTCTAAATAGGGTTGCAGATAGGCTACGGCTTTTTTCATAACCCGGGCAGACTTTACTACTTGTGGTAGAAACATTTTACCAGCACCAAACAGATCACCTACTACATTCATACCAGCCATGAGCGGGCCTTCAATAACATTTAGCGGACGGCGCATCTGGGCTAAAGCTTCGGCGGTATCTGTGTCAATATGTACGGTTATGCCTGCAACTAGGGCATGTTCAAGGCGTTTCTCTACAGGCCAGCTACGCCATTCTTCTGTAGCTTTAGTATCTGTTTTTTGGCCTTTGCCGTGATAATTAGGGGCTATATCTAATAGACGTTCGGTCGCATCTTCGCGACGATTTAGGATGACATCCTCTACTCGTTCCCGCAATTGGGCAGGTATTTCATCATACACAGTTAGGGTGCCCGCATTAACGATGCCCATGTCTAGGCCAGCTTTGATGGCATGATATAGGAACACGGCATGTATGGCTTCGCGTACTGGGTTATTGCCACGAAATGCAAAGGAGACATTAGAAACACCACCAGATACCAGAGCATGAGGAAGATTAGTTTTGATCCAGCGTACTGCTTCGATAAAGTCTAGACCATAGTTATTATGTTCTTCAATACCAGTTGCAACGGTTAGAATATTGGGGTCAAAGATGATATCTTCAGCAGGAAAACCTGCTTCTTCGGTTAAGATCTTATAGGCACGAGAACAAATATCAATGCGGCGTTGTAAATTATCCGCTTGGCCTTGTTCATCAAAAGCCATGACTATTATAGCGGCGCCGTAGAGTCTACAGAGTTGAGCTTTTTCTAAAAATTTAGCCTTGCCTTCTTTTAAAGATATAGAATTGACAATGGGTTTGCCTTGAACGCATTTTAACCCAGCTTCGATGATCTCCCATTTAGATGAGTCAATCATGAATGGTACTTTGGCAATATCTGGCTCGCCGGCACAGAGATTTAAGAATCTTTGCATCGCGGTTATGCCATCTAGTAAGCCTTCATCCATGTTGATATCTACTACTTGAGCACCATTTTCTACTTGATCACGACAGATTTGCAAAGCTTCTTCGTATTGATCATTGAGGATCAGACGTTTAAATTTAGCTGAACCGGTAATATTAGCCCTTTCCCCAACGTTGATAAAGTTAAGAGAACGATCAATATTAAAAGGTAACAGCCCAGATAAACGACAGGCTGGCGTAATTTGTGGTATTTCCCGGGGCTTTTTATTCGCTACAGCCTCAGCAATAGCTTTAATATGAGCTGGAGTAGTACCACAGCAGCCACCTACGATATTTAATAGTCCAGAGTCAGCCCATTCAGCAATCTCCGTTGCCATGTTGGCTGCATCTAAATCATATTCACCTAATTCATTGGGTAATCCAGCATTGGGATAAACCGAAACGTATGTTTCAGCAACGCGGCTCATTTCGGCTACATATTGGCGTAATAAATCCGGACCTAGAGCACAATTTAGACCAATAGCTAGAGGTTTAGCATGACGCAGGCTATTATAAAAGGCTTCGGTAGTCTGTCCTGATAGAGTCCTGCCTGATTGATCTGTAATGGTGCCTGAGATAATGATTGGCAGACGTATATTATCATCAGCAAATACTTTTTCGCAGGCAAATACCGCAGCTTTGGCATTTAGAGTATCAAATACGGTTTCGATTAATACTAAATCAATGCCTCCGGCAATAAGGCCACGTAATGCCTCTTGATAGGCATTTACTAGTTGGGTAAAGGTGATATTCCGTGCCCCAGGATCATTGACATTTGGAGACAGACTAGCCGTTCTATTAGTAGGGCCAAGGCCACCTGCTACAAAGCGCGGTTTTTCTGGGGTACTCCATTTAATAGCTAAATGTTTAGCTAATTGAGCTGCTGTTTGGTTAAGCTCAAATACTAGCTCTTCCATGCCGTAATCAGCCATCGATATACTATTGGCACTAAAGGTATTAGTTTCAATAATATCTGCTCCAGCTTCCAGATAGGCTTCATGGATATCAGATATAATTTGGGGTCTAGTAAGGACTAATAGATCATTATTGCCTTTAACATCCTGGGGCCAATTGGCAAAGCGTTCCCCTCTATAATCAGCTTCTTCTAGGTTATGTTTTTGGATCATGGTGCCAGTAGCACCGTCTAGGATTAAGATACGCTGTTGCAGGATGGATATAAGTTCAGAGGTTCGGTCGGTCATGGTTTTTAATATATTTCCGTAGTTTTGTAGGATGGGTAGAGCAAAGTGAAACCCATAGATATAATTTAAGGATAAAAATCCATATTCAAGTAGCTGTGTAGTGCTATAAGGGCATGCAGATGATAATCGTTTATTGGATAGTTCGGTTTCTTTTTCTAATAAAATTAATGCATTTGGATAGGCTTTAGCAATACTTTCCTGTATTCATTGTGTCACATCTGTATGTCAAAAATTTATCACCATGAATTTGGGCTTAATACAAATCTTGTTGCCACATACGAACTTTAATTCGTTCTGGTGTATCTACAACCGCTAGGATACCATAAAAAAATTCCTGATTCTACCGCTTTCTATAGGTAGTACTATCCTACGTATAAGTAGCTTTGTCAGTATTGATATTACACACTTACAACCTTTTTTGAATATAAATAGCTTGTAGCTCATAATTTTATCTAGTATTATCAAACATTTATATACCAATAGACAGCAGTAGAATCAAAAATTTTCTTTAAAGTCTTGACATACGAATTTTCATCGATATACTGGGATACTAGAGAATATAATTTGTTGACTTGTGCTAAACATACACAAGTCAATTAATTTAAAATCCTCAATATGCCAATAGCTAGACTCAATATCGCAACCAAAAAGGCATTCAGCAGGCAAATCCGTGGATATACGGATTCTGAGAAAACTGCGCATGATCGAGTGTGTGAAATTATAGCTGAATGTAATATAAAAGAAATATTGCGATTCGATCTTGGGCAAAATCCAAATGGTTGTGCTCCTGAAGTAGCAGAAAAACTACAATATTTAAGTGAGCAAAACGATGCTCATTTAATTTTAAAAAATTATCCTGGTCCTGAGATATCTAATTTACGAGATAAGCTGGCTAATATGCACGGCATTTCTCCTGATCAATTGCTATTTTCCGCAGGAACAGAACAAATGATAGGTCTAATAGCTAGATCTATACTAGAAGAAAAGGATTCGATTCTAGTTAACCGACCATCGTTTTTTGTTTTTGAAAATGTCTCTAACAAAATGGGTGCACACATATTGCATTTAGACCTTAATGTCGATTCAGGTTTTAATTGGACAGAACAAACCTTAGAACGCTTTAAGGTCATGCAAAAGCAGTACATACCTAAAATAATCTGGATAGCCAATCCTAATAATCCCACTGGACAGGCAATTGCTGATGACATTTTAGAAGAGATTTTAAGATTTACTGCTAACTATCCCACTCTAGTTGTGATAGATGAAGCCTATGGAGAGTATCTAGATCCTCCCAATGGGTTTAAATCAATTTCCCAAATAGTACCAAATCAGCGTAATTTGCTAGTACTTAGAACTTTTTCAAAAGCTTACGGTTTAGCAAGTATTCGATTAGGATATGCTATAACTTCTGATGAAAACTTGTCTGCTGCCATTCGCTTACATAGTAATGCTTATCCAGTTTCAGAACTCTCAATTATGTTAGCCAATTTCGCATTAAATCATATGGATTACCTTGAACAAACCAGGCAAGAAACCATTAGATGTAGAAAGCAATTTTTGGAGTGGACTAAAAGTATTCCCAAATTAGAGGTTATTAACAGCGATTGTAGTATTTTAATGTTGAAACATAAACATTATGACTCTATAACACTGCGCCGTTTATTAGAAAAACTTGGCATTTTTACCTCCTCTATTCCTGGTTCTGATGAGATAGCAAAATCTTTTATTAGGATATCTTTGGGGAGGGAACGAGAAAACCGTATCCTATATGAACAATTAAGATGTATTTAAGGATTAGATGTATGATCAACCGTAGAATTTTAGTAACTATTTTTGCCGTATTTATCACTTTGAGTACTATCACAAAGGCTATAGCATTTCCAGATAAATTTGATCTTGCCGGCCCCTCCTTGAAGGATTGGAAAATTCCTGATTTATGGTCAAAAAAAATCAAAAAAAAGGATAAAAAATTAGCCAGAAAATATCCGCTTTGGGCTACGGCCACAGCGCATCGATCAGCTACCTTTATCATTGAAAACAATAAACCTCTAGTAATTGGATACCTGCGTTATGGCGAATCAGTTAGGGCGAGCAAAGAGGTTACAGCACCAGGTTGCAGCAATGGCAAATGGCATAAAATTCCTGGTAATTTTAATTTTTTAGTCTGTACCCAAGAAGATATTAAAATTTCTAAAAAACGTCCCAAGACTACCAATTTATATCCACCTGGCAATCTTAATGCAGCAGAACCCTGGGTATTTGCTAAGGCTGACAAAGGAGCACCGCGTTTTTTGCGATTACCTAGTGCAAAAGATGAAAGGCTAATAAAAAAGTGGAAGCAAAAAAGAAAAAAATCAGCAATAGAAGAGCAACCCAAGGCTTTACACGAATTTATGGACGGAATTTACTTTTTAGCTTTGGGAGACAAAAAAAAGAAGAACGGAAAAAAATATTATCACACTTCCATGAATCGCTGGGTACGAGCTGAAGAAATTAAAATTCTAAAACAATCTCAAATGCACGGAGAATATATCAGTAACAAAAATCCTTTGCCCATCGCTTTTGTTTACGGTAAAGACCGTCCACTCTATCGCTACAAAAATCGCAGGCTTGTTAAAATTGGAACTGCGGCCAAACATTCGCGCATTAACGTTTTAAAAACCATCAAATACCGCAGGAAAAATTATGTAGTAGATTCGCGCAAGTTAGCTATTGATAGAAATATGGTACGGGTTGCAAAAAGAATTTCGCGTCCCACTAGCATACCAAAAGGTAGTAAATGGTTGCATCTGAATTTAGCCGAGCAAACATTAGTGGCATATGAAGATCAAAAGCCGGTTTTAGCTACCCTGATTTCTTCCGGACTAGATACCCACAAAACTCCAACTGGAACCTACATGATTCAACGCCGTTATATCAGCAAATTCATGGCAGGACCTGATCCTGACCATGGAGTATATGAAGTAGCGGAAGTACCCTGGATATTGTTTTATTCTGGCAATTACGCAGTACATGGTGCTTACTGGCATAACGTTTTTGGCGAGCAACGTAGTCATGGCTGTACTAATGTGGCTCCAATAGACGCACGCTGGCTATTCCGTTGGGTAGAGCCTAAATTCCCTTATAACTGGTATATAAGATTCTACCATGCCAAAAGCTGGGCATATTTTACCGATTAAGATAATTTCAAAATATGAAATTTGTGTTGACAAAAATCCTAAGTGCCACTAGTTACGCAACCGCTAAAACTAGAGATGCACTAGATACGGCGTTAAGAGTACAAAATTTTGCTCGAGGAATTTTACAATTTAAAGCTCGACCAAGTGATATATTTGTCGTCACTTATCCCCGTTCCGGTACTACTTGGGTACAATACATACTGTATCTATTAACTACAGATGGCAGTATGGAGTTTGAACATATTACCCAAGTGTGCCCTTGGTTTGAACGTTCTTTAGCACTTGGCTTGCAAACTGTAGACGATTTAGAGTCTTATTCCAATCCACGCATTTTCAAAAGTCATCTTCCATACGCATGGACTCCTAAGGGTGCTCGCTATATATATGTTGTAAGAAACAGTATGGATGTTGCCGTATCTTACTACAATCTATATCGTTCTCATTTAGGATTTAGTGGAGATTTCACCGAATTTTTGGAACGCTTTATGAAAGGGCAGGTACAGTATCGCTCTTGGCAGGAACATGTAACTGGCTGGGAAGCACATAAGCATGATAATAGTGTTTTATGGCTTACATTTAAAGAACTTAAGCAAAATATGAATGCTTGTTTGGATTCTATAGCGACGTTTCTCAATTTGCAAATTGATGCAGATAAACTAGCACAAGTACAAAAGCATTGCTCATTTGAATCCATGAAACTTCATGAAGACAAGTTCGATCATATAACTAGCTTACTGATTGAAAAGGGCTTAAAATCTGGTCAATTTTTGCGCAAGGGGAAAATAGGCGAGGGCGATAAATTTTTTACCGAAGAACAGAAACAACGCTTTAGAAATTCGTTACAGCAGACTAAATTTTCTGGGCCATCTTTACTGCACTTAGATCTGTTTTTAAGATAACTATGATGTTTGAATCCTGGAACAATATGGGCTTAAGTCTAGCAATATTATTCTTCTCCTCCGCTTTTTATACAGCGTTTGGTTTTGGAATGGGGCTATTGGCCACAGGTCTGTTAGCCTTGGTTATCCCAGACATACGCCAAGTAGTAGTGATTATTTTATTGGTTAGCCTACCAATCGAATTATTCATCGCTCAAAAAAATTTTGCAAAAATTTCATGGCAACCAGTTCTGGTAATTTCTGCAGGATGTGTAGTAGGTGCGTTTTTAGGTTCTTGGCACTTAATAGTTAGTCGTACCGCAATTTTACACCAGGTTTTAGCTGGACTGTTGGTTGCCTGCGCTATCTTAATTTGGTTTTTAGCTAAGGAACGTAAACCTAAATCTTTACCTTCTTGGGCTGCTGGAGTTACTGGAATTCTTTCTGGGCTGATGGCAGGTAGCATGGGCCTGGGTGGCCCGCCTCTATTTTTCTACTATCAAATTCAAGGGGTGACTAAATCTCAATTTCGCAATCATTTAATCGCTATATTTCTTATTCTATCAATGATTCGTATTCCTACATACTTGTTAGGAGGTTTATTCAACAAAAATAATCTATTAATAACATTCTATATGTTACCTTCTGCGCTATTAGGTGCTTGGATAGGAAGCTATATGCATTTTGCAGTTAATGAAATTTCGTTCAAACGTTATATGGCTTTAGGATTGATAATTTTAGCGATTTTACATTTACCTAGTACGGCGGGAATGTAGGGCGGGAATATCCCACCATAAAGATTCGTGTCATTTATGCTGTATACAATTTTGAGGAGGCTGGATACTGCCGCCCTACGAGCTGCTTTTCCTACTTGCTTAACTTTAGCTATAACTTTGGGGGGATTTTTCATCAACGCTACGATTGCATTGGTGTCTAGTAGATAGGCCATTAGTCTAAATATTTTCTAGGGGTATCGATTCCTAGATCTGAATCATCAATATCATCAGGAAAATCATCGCTTAACGTACCAGATACAGCAGCGAGAAATGCGTCTGTATCATTGGTTTGTATTCGATACATTGGCCTTATCATTATCATGAATAGCTGCTGGCTGGGGATTCTGCAATATCTGCACCTTATCTGAGTGTAGTTGTTGAATAAGGGTAATCAATGTGGTGTATAGATGGTCTTCAATTTGTAATGAGATGGTTTTCATAATAGACATTATACCGATTTTTTGTAACGCACTGAATTTAATAGAAAAATTTCTAATTTTCACGATAAAACCAAACTTTTAGTCAAAAATAGGTATAATGTCTAATGCCAGGTAAGGTAAGCATTGCGTACCTTTTACCCATTAGCCAGTAGGATGGGTAAAGCCAAAGCGAAACCCATAAATAAATAGCTTTTCATAGATGGGTTTCGGCTACGCCTCTACTCATCCTAAGATCTAATCTAACAAAGTAGTATTAATCATCTTTTAAATTAGATGCCAAGTTGCTTGGCATCATTTTTACGATGACGCAAGACGGCTTTTTCTAATTCTTCTTCTACGTTTGGATTATTAGAAATTAAAAAATCAGCAGAACGTTCTTTAGCAATTTCAAAAAGAAGGGCGTGTTCTTTAGCAATTACAGTAGAACTGCGTGGTTGTTTTTTTAGAAAGGACATTTCTCCAAAAAAATCACCAGGCTGCATAGTAGCTATTTCTACATCTTTGCCTTCTTCGTTGCGTTTTAAAACTGCCAGGTGTCCAGTTCCAATTATATAAAGTGAATGGCTATCTTCACCTTCACGTACAACTACATTACCTTTAAAGAAGTAACGCTCTTCCATACGTTCAAGAAAGTAATTTTCAATATTTTCTAACAGATCAAATGGCCTTAAGAGCATTCTTCTGTATATAATATCAGGGGTTTCCGTGCTCCAATACATTTTAAGTACCTATTTCTGATAGTTTTTGTAGGTGCGATTAGAGCAGCGTAATCGCACTTTACTATAATACTTTTTTTGTCGTGTCCGTATCTTGTAGTCTTTACAGTAGCATATTCATTTGTATAAGCCAAGATTTGTAAGTGTGATTAGAGTAGCATAATCGCGCATTTTTACTGCATACCTTTTTCAAGATTGGCGCGTCATTTAAGATGATAATTGTTTTAGATAGTGACTAATGTCTTTAATACGAAAACTTTAAGCGAATTCAAGTAAAGTTGTTATATCTGATGGTGGTGGCTTTTGGTGCGCTAACTGATCTAAATATTCGGTCACTTTGACGATTTCACCATTCTCAAGCAAGGAGAGTAGTTGAGTGCGTTGCTCGATATTTAAAGGAGGATTGTCTATTGCAGATCTAAATTCTGTTTTCAAAGGTTGTGTATAACGCCATTTTAAAGCCAAATGTTGCTCTAAAGCATGGAGTAGAATATCTCGTTTTACCGGTTTAGATAGGTGTTCAACACAGCCTGCGTTTAGACTTGCCACACGATCTTTGTGAAAAGTGCTGGCGGATACTGCAATTACTCGCAAGTTGACAAAATTGGCTATAGCATGGATCTAGGGTGTTCATTTTATAAAAATATTTCCGCATTTTTTATGTTCCCAAATTATCAAATAACCCTTGTTATAAAAAGATATGCAAATATATAACAACGACACATAATTAGTATTAAAGACATTTTTTTGAACTCATTATAGTTAATAACTGCTTGTAATGTATAATATTTTTATAATTATTAAATGAATAAAAGTTGAGTGAAGATTGTTTCAGAATGAACACCCTAGTTAACTCCTGACTTTGCCGTATGGTGCTACGAACAAATCACCTGGTTAATGCGTCAGCATCCAGAATATCAACAGCAGTTTTATCGTTCCCACTCTCTGCGTGGGAACGATCCATTGTAAAGTACTTTTGGAAGCAAATGAGGGAAGGGTGCCCTATATTGCAAAAAAAAATGGGCGAACCGTAGGTTACAACTCGCTTTACAAAAATTATAGAATTTTTTCAACTTGTTCCATATTAGCTCCCCGTTCTGGATGCTCATGCATTGCATCTAAAGGTGGATTACGATAAGCTTCAAGCGGCAAAACAATCAACTCTATATCCATATCATCAGCATTAAAGCTAAATACTGGATGCGGTTGTCGGTTTCCATTAGAATAATGCAAAAATTTCTCATATTGATTCCAAGGAATATTATCTTCTAATAGTACTAATAATACATCGTCTGGTGTCTCTGCAAATAAGTACAATTGAATGCAGCTTTTATAATCCGCTGTACCGTCCCAAACCGAACCTACTAAATGTGGCTGAAATTTCGCAAAATGTCGCATTGCATTTAAAGCTTGCTTCCGTAATTTATGTAAAAAGTGTGGCTGTTCAGGACGAAATAAGCGTTGTTCTAACGCTAAAGCTGCAAATACTTCAGCACGGTTTGGCCATTGTCTTTGATTAGTTACTCCAATTTGAGCAGCTACTTTACATCGAACTCGTTCTGGATTTAATGTAGGATCGGCTACCAAAATCCGCGCTGTTGCTTGAGCAATTTTTTGCCGAATACGAGGATTTTTATGATTAGAAGGCATGAATATAATAAAATGCTAGTATTAATCAAGTTTATATATCAAAAAGCTAATTCTACTTTGGGCATCTTTCATTTATCTTTAAAAGTACTTTACACTAATAGTTCCCAGGCTCTGCGTGGGAACGATAAAAGTGTAAACGGGAAAATGAAGGATGCCCCATGATGTAATAAGGTTTTATTTATTAAATAGTAATCATATCATAAGTAATCAATTGGAATTTGGACAAAATTCCCTCACCACCCTATTACTTTCTTTAAAACACTAAGTTTCCTTATATTAGACATTATTCGAAATCCTAATTATCGCCTTATGCTT
>LFCU01000185.1 GCA_001044195.1 Candidatus Achromatium palustre | reverse complement strand
TCCCCACGAAAAATCGACAGTAAGCTCACATGTAACATGTAGTATTGGCATAGCCTGTATGATACCAACCCAAACATTATCCGCAGAAAAATATGTTGCAATTGCAGATGAGGCTTTATATCAAGCCAAAGCGCAAGGACGTAATAGATATATTGTTGGAACCAATCGTTGATTGGCTATTAAAATTTGAGATTCCTCGTCAGATCCTAACTTTTTTCACCAAAAAATTAAGTATAACACGATATATTGTAAGCCAGGTAAGGTGCGCAGTGCGTACCCTACCTGGCTAAAATTATGACGATGTGCAGTATAATTTAAAAAAGGAAGAATGCTTATGACCAGTACCCAACAACGGAGTGAACTACAACGCCAAATTTGGCAAATTGCCAATGATGTGCGGGGATCAGTTGATGGTTGGGATTTTAAACAGTATGTGCTAGGAACGTTATTTTACCGTTTCATCAGCGAACACTTTACCAGTTATATGGAAAGCGATGATGCGGATATTGACTATGCCCAATTAACAGACACTGATATCGATGCTGATATTGTAGACGATGCTGTTAAAACTAAGGGTTATTTTATTTATCCGAGCCAACTATTTATCAATATAGCCAAAAATGCTAATAAAAATGACAACCTTAATACTGATTTAGCTAACATATTCAAAGCCATAGAAACCTCGGCCAGTGGCTATCCATCGGAATCGGATATCAAAGGGTTATTTGCCGATTTTGATACTACCAGCAACCGGTTGGGCAATACGGTTAAAGATAAGAATACCCGTTTAGCTGCGGTATTAAAGGGCGTAGCTGGGCTTAAATTTGGCCAATTTAAAGACAATCACATTGATTTATTTGGTGATGCCTATGAGTTTTTGATCTCTAATTATGCTGCTAATGCTGGTAAATCGGGCGGTGAGTTTTTTACTCCGCAATATGTATCTAAGCTCATTGTCCAATTAGCGATGCACAAGCAAACCAGTGTAAACAAAATCTACGATCCAGCCGCAGGCTCTGGTTCGCTATTATTACAAGCCAAAAAACACTTTGATAGTCATATAATTGAAGAGGGTTTTTTTGGCCAAGAGATTAATCATACTACCTATAACCTGGCACGGATGAATATGTTTTTGCATAACATAGGCTATGACAAATTTAATATCATGCTGGGTAACACTCTGACTAACCCCGGTTTTGGCGATGCCAAGCCCTTTGATGCTATCGTGTCTAATCCGCCTTATTCAGTAAAATGGATAGGTTCAGGTGATCCGACACTAATTAATGATGAACGTTTTGCACCAGCCGGAGTACTTGCGCCTAAATCTAAGGCCGATTTTGCCTTTGTCCTCCATGCACTAAACTATTTATCCAGCAAAGGCCGTGCTGCCATCGTCTGTTTTCCGGGTATTTTTTACCGTGGTGGTGCAGAGAAGAAAATCCGCCAATATTTGATCGATAATAATTATATAGAAACGGTAATTTCTTTAGCATCCAACCTATTTTTTGGTACCAGCATTGCCGTGAATATTTTGGTATTGTCAAAACACAAAAGCAATACTAATACCCAGTTTATTGATGCTAGTGGTGAGGATTTTTTCAAAAAAGAGACTAATAATAACATACTTACTAATGAGCATATCCAGCAGATTATGGATATCTTTGATAGCAAAGCTGATGTGACGCATGTTGCCAAATCTGTTAGTTTTGATACTATCGCCGCTAATGATTATAATCTGTCGGTTAGTTCGTATGTGGAAGCCAAAGATACCCGCGAGGTGATTGATATTATTAAGCTCCATGCTGAGTTAAAAACTACGGTCGCCAAGATTGATCAGCTACGGAGGGATATTGATATTATTGTTGCGGAGATTGATGGTTAAAACAGGCAATTAATAAGCCTATCAGCTTCGTGCTAGCTGTACCAGTGCTAGATCTGTCAGCCTACGCCTTTAAATTTATCCACAAATGCAACAATTTTTTCAAATACAGTTTGTTTTTTTGGTTTGTATTGTGGGTTAAGTGGACTCATTTTGGGCAAAGTAGCGTTTAGATCAGTACCATTTTCGCTTGCGTATTCACGTTTTAATGATGCGCTGATGTAACGTTTGGTAGCTGCTTTGTTTAAATTTTCGGCGTTAATTAATTCCTCAAATTCACGCTGTTGTTCAGTTTGTGCAAATTGGAAAAATGCGTCGATAATGCTGGCTTTATCGATAATTGCATCTAAATTGGTTTGGTTAATAAAGTCAATAATCAAACTTTCTTTAGCACGATGACCGAGGCTAGCGCGAATCAGTCGGCGCACTTCTTCGATTAATTCTGTCTTGCTTTTATTGGTTTGGTTGTGTTCAAAAATTAATTCTAAAATATAGTCGAGATTAATTTCTTGGGATTTCAGCAAATCAATTTCAAATACTACATCATCCCAATCAATATTAGATGAGTCTTTATCATTGGCGGTTTTTTCCCGACGTAACCACTCGCGGGTATCATTGTAGGTTGAGCGATAATCTTGCAGCATACGTTCTGAAGGGACAGGGATAGCCTGTATTCGGGTTAGGTCGTCATCCTGCAAATAGTGCTTGTCCTTAAAGGCGGCAACCGCTTGTGGGTTATCCATATCAACGGTTTGCAAGGCTTGTAATGCAGTAAATTCATCAAAATTTTGCAGTATGTTTTCGATGCGTAGATATTCACCAAACAATTTGGCAAAGTCTTTCTTATCCTGTTCTTGTTCTATTTTATCCGGGTTAGGAAAACAGCGTTGTAATTTTGCTACTACTTCTAAATAACCCCGCCTTGCTTCCCCAGTGAGAATATCGGTAAAGCCGTCCATATATTCTTGGTAGCTTCGTTCCAATATCATATTTTTGGTATTGTGATCGCCAAAGAGAGTAATAGCTTCTATCGTGGCTTGTTCTAGATCACGGAAAGTAACAATATTGCCAAAGGTCTTAGTTGCATCATAAATGCGATTGGTACGGGAATAGGCCTGGATTAAACCGTGATAACGCAGATTTTTATCGACAAATAGGGTATTTAACTGTGGTACGTCAAAGCCGGTTAAGAACATGCCGACGACAATTAATAAATCTACTTCTTGGTGTTTAACTCGCCGGGCAAGGTCGCGGTAATAGTTTTGAAAACCCTTGCTATCGACATTAAAGTTTGTCTTAAAGGCGGCATTATAGTCAGCAACCGCAGCGGCTAAAAATTCTTTGGCACTGCTATTCATGGCTGAGATTTCAAAACTTTCATCACGAATATCGCCTATAGTATTTTTTTCTTCATTTGCCGTAAAAGAAAATATAGTAGCAATTGTAAGCGGTCGATTGCTGGCGTTGTTGTCACTCGCTTCCTGTTGCAGATTTTTAAAGGTTTCATAGTATGCCTTGGCAGCATCGACGCTGCTTACGGCAAACATAGCATTAAAGCCTTTGGCTCCGATATATGATCGATGGGTTTTGTGCTGGAAGTTATTGAGGATGTAATGAGCAATTTCTTTAATACGTTCAGGATGTAATAGAGCTTGTTTGTTTTCGGCTGCTGTAAGTTTTTGCTCATCTTGTTCGGTTTCGATAGATTTAAATTGTGGGCGCACGTCGTTATAGTCAACCTTAAACTTTAATACCTTGTCATCACGAATGGCATCGGTAATAACATAGGCATGTAGTTCACGGCCAAATACGCTGCTGGTGGTTTCAGCCCCCAAGGCATTTTGGGGAAATATCGGCGTACCGGTAAAACCAAATTGGTAATATTTTTTAAATTTTTTTCTTAGATTTTTTTGTGCCTCTCCAAATTGGCTGCGGTGCGCTTCATCAAAAATAAATACTACTTGGCGTTGGTAAATTGGTAAGTTGGTTTCGCTTTTTACTAAGTTATTCAGTTTTTGAATGGTGGTGACGATGATTTTATTGTCAGCCTTTGCTAGGTTGCGCTTTAAACCGGCGGTACTATCGGAACCATTGACGCTATCAGGTGAAAACCGTTGGTATTCTTTCATGGTTTGATAGTCGAGGTCTTTGCGATCGACGATAAAGAACACTTTATCAATAAAGTCTAGTTCGGTTGCTAGTTGTGCAGTCTTAAAGCTAGTTAGGGTTTTGCCGGAGCCGGTAGTGTGCCAAATAAATCCACCACTTTCGCGCTTACTCCAGTTTTTGGCTTGGTATGAGCTGTTGATTTTCCATAAGATGCGTTCGGTAGCAGCTATTTGGTAAGGGCGCATTATTAATAGGGTATTTTCTGTATCAAAGACTGAATAGTGTAGCAGTACGTTTAACAGGGTGTTTTGTTGTAAAAAGGTTGCTGTAAAGTCTTTTAGGTCTTTAATCAATGTATTATCTGACTTTGCCCAGTTCATGGTAAAGTCAAAGCTGTTTTTATTGCGTTTGGTGGTATTGGCGAAGTAGCGGGTATCGGTGCCGTTAGAAATGATAAATATCTGTAAGTATTTAAATAGGGAGTTATCGGTATTAAAGCTTTCTTTGCTGTAGCGGTGTATTTGGTTAAAGGCTTCGCGGATGGCAATACCGCGTTTTTTAAGTTCGATGTGTACTAGAGGTAAACCATTGATTAAAATTGTTACATCATAGCGATTAGCTTGGGTGCCGGTTTGTTCAAATTGTTTGATTACTTGTAGTTTGTTATGTGCGATATTTTTTTTATCTAGCAGGTAAATGTTTTCAATATGGCCATCGTCAAATGTAAAGTCATAGATATAGTCATCGTGAATTTTACGGGTTTTGTCGATAATGTTATCGCTGGGGTTATCTAAATATTGGGTAATAAAGCGTTGCCATTCGTCGTCTAAAAATTGCGTATTATTTAAGTTTTGTAATTGGATACGCACATTATCTAGCATTTTTATGGGTGTGTTTAAGCCAGGAATGTATTCATAGCCTTGGTTTTGTAGGTCGTGAATAAGTTCCCCTTCTAAGTCGTATTCGCTTTGATAGTGTTCATTGATCTGCCAATTTTTGGTGTATTGGTCGAGGATGATGAAGTTATTTGCTTCGGCTATAGTTTTGGTGTAATCGATCATGGGAAATTTAGTAATAAATTGCGGTAGTATGCGTATTGTTGGCGGCATAGTTTGATTTCACGGGGTAGGCCTTCACTGATGGAGTTGACTAGGGTGTCGAATTTGTCCAGGATAGAGACGATGCGGGCTTGTTCGGTGAGTGGGGGGATGGGAACTAACAATCCAACTAGCTCTTTCTTGTTCAATGCAGGAACACCTGTCATATTTGCAAGCTCAATGATATTTTTCATGCTGTTTGACATAACATAAAATAGAAAGTGGGTTGTAATTGCTTCACTAGTGCTACGTATTTTATAACAAAGGGGACCACACCAAAAACGACTTTTTTGATAACCTACATATCCTATCCCCCCCTGTCCACGTGAAGGTGTCGTAACAACGCCTGGTTCTGTATTATAAGTAGATAGATAACCAGAAGGTGTTGTTCCTGCATTTACAAAAGGGTAATCACCCTGTTTATCAATAACTGGGGGTTGTCCAACACTGACACTGCACAAGTCCCCCAAAGTCTTCCACTCAACTTCCCCTTCTTTGAAAGTCAGCAATTTATCACGATAATAGGCATATTGCTTTTGGCGGGCAGTAAGTTCAGTAGTAAGTTCAGTAGTAAGTTCAGTAAATTTATCTAAAATGCGGACGATTTCAGCTTGGACGTGGAGGGGTGGGATGGGGAGTTGGAATTTATCAGTGTCTGGTATCGAAATTTGCGGCATCTGCATCCGGCTACCAAGGTTTTGAAAATATGACTCATTCATCTTTAAATAATAATATATAAATTTTACATTTATATCTTTGTTTATGGAGTGATATGACCACATTTCATTTTTATGAGAAAATGGATCATCATAATACTCAAACTCAATAACACCACGAGATTTAACAATAATAGATGGTTTTTTATTTATATCTTTTTCTGGTATATCATCAACATCAACAAAAGCGACTGTTTTGCCTCCTGCAAATATTTTTATTGGTGCATTATCTTTATGTAATTCCTTCATTCGACCCGCAGTAATTTTTGTACCTTTTGTACGCTGAAGGGCTTCCCCCAAAGTCTTCCACTCCACCTGAAAATCCCCAAACTTTTTGACCAAATAACTAATTTCACTCATAAAAATTTAATCCGTGTTAATCTGTAGAGCCGTAGGGCGGGAGAATCCCGCCATAAAGATTCGTATTATTTATACTGTATACAATTTTTGCAGAGGCGAGATGCTCCCACCCTACAAGCTACGTGCCGCATTAATACCCAGCGGCATCTCCTGCCCCAAATTTTGTAAATCGTATAATTGAATTACTTTACCTGGTTGCGCTTGCAAGATGCCATTAAATAGAGTTTCGAGGTTAATAGCATGGTGAAAACGCACCAATCCATATTGCTTGGTAAGAAAAGCTTCCCGTTTTTGCTCCTGCTTGGCATCATATTGACGATGACAATAGCCATTGCACTCTAAGACCAATAATAATTTGACAACAAAAAAGTCTACCTTGTACGACCATACTCTTGATATTTAAAAAGCGGCAGAGCCACCACACAAGGTGCTGAGGCGGAGCCTTGGCACCAGAATGTAAATAATTGAAATATAATGCTTTAATATTTTATGATAAAAGTCAAGCGGAAAAAACTGGACAGTCGAGTGTAAGAACTTGTAGACGCGATAAGTAGCGTAATCGTACTCTATATTAGACATTATCCGAAACCTCCTCCCATCTTAACTCACATAAGGCAATTATTAAGGTATAGATTCCTGCTTTCGCAGGAATGACAGGTTTCGGATAATGTCTATTAGCAAAAACGGTTAATAATGGTTTGTAATACTCCAAGAATTTTCTCAATATTATCAAAGTAATAACGAATCGTATCAATAGTAAGATCCTTGCCCGATAACTTTAAAAATTGCCAAGCTTCCCCCGTGGTTACACAACCATATATTTCTGGAATTTCATTGTTTTCTTGCTGGTTAAACAATTGTGCTCCTATCATTTGAGCCACACATTGTCCGATGCCTTCACCTATATCCTTTTTCTTGGCTTCAACTAATGTAAAAACAGGAGCTTGAATAGTATAAGTCATCTCGCCCTTGGAAAACAAAAAATCGCATTCTCCTGTTAAACCTTGATCTTTATCAACATCAAAGGTTTCTCCTGAATACATTGCAAATTTGGATTGGTTGCGTTTATGAATCTCAAAAAATAACGGCACAACCATAAATTCTGAACGAGCCTTTTCACTAGATGAGGCCAATGCGAAATACATACTGGTATTTAATGTTTCCTGCAACCATTTGCTCATCGGAATTGCAGGAATTTGTTCAAATAACAATGCCCGATGTTCAGTCAATCCAAAAGTTTGTTTGGCCTTTTTTAGACTAAAATCACTAGACATTATCCGAAACCTCCTTCCATCTTAACTCACATAAGGTAATTATTAAGGTATAGATTCCTGCTTTCGCAGGAATGACGGGTTTCGGATAATGTCTACTATATACCATTTCGTATGCCATTTCGTATATTGCTTTTATATTAATTGGTTAAACCTTGTAGGTGCGATTAGCGCAGCGTAATCGCAATTGTGCGCTATAAACATTTTAAACTGACAAAATTATTGTTTGATGTGTTTTGAAAGGTATTGAGTCATTTATGTAAGGTGGGCACGGCCTTATCGTGCCCACGCGGAATTGTTAAAATAATTTGTCTCTAATTGTTTATTTTGCGTGGGCAAACGATACACCCGTTTGCCCACCCTACCTGGCTTTATGATGAGTACCCTACATTTAATTGCAAATTGTTCAATATAGCAGTTCCTATAGTACTTAACGCTGTAATCACAAGCCTACGGCCCGTACCTTGATAAGTTATGTTGACCCCCATATCAGCAGGTGGCACAAAATTAGCTCCATGCTCTGGCCATTCTAATAACCACAGCGTATCTGGACTTGTTAGATCTTCCAAACCTAAATAGATATATTCTTCAGGCTCCTTGAGACGATATAGATCTAGATGCACCACCGTTTTAGATTCTAACTGATATAACTCCAATAAAGTATAGGTAGGGCTTTTAACATTCCCAACATGTCCTAAAGCTCTTAATATGCCACGTACCAAAGTAGTTTTACCAGTCCCCAATGCTCCATGTAGATAAACAACAGCTCCCATATCGATTGCTTGTACCAGTTTATGCCCTAAAGCCTCTTGTGCTAATTCAGTGTGAGCTTCTAAAGTTAGCATTGGTTTAACACCGTTCAGGTCTAGGATTAAGTAGTTTACGTAGATATGGTAATAGGTCACTGGCTAATAGACCCCGTTCGCCATCGTAAGCTGCAAGATCACCGGCTGCTGCATGTAAACATACACCTAAATAGGCAGCATCTTTAGGTGACCAACCTTGGGCAATAAAGCCTGCGATAATCCCAGTCAACAGATCACCCATTCCAGCAGTTGCCATACCGGGATTACCAGCACTACATATAGCAGGATTCTTATGCGAATCCGTACCAATTAGCGTTCCAGAACCTTTAAGTACCAATGTACCACCATAGTTTGTCACTAGGCGTTGTAATGCCAAGAAGCGATCCTCCTGGATTTCAGCCGTAGAACATTTAAGCAGTCTAGCCGCTTCTTTGGGATGGGGGGTGAGAACCCAATCGGAACGCTGTATAGCAGTATCGGATAAGGCCAATAGATTTAACGCATCCGCATCCACAACCAAACTTTGCGGAGCATTTAAAACGCGATTGAGTAATTGCTGTGCCCAATTAGATTTGCCTAAACCTGGGCCTATAGCTATTACAGTAGCTCTTGCCAATAAAGGCTCTAAATCTTGCACATTTGCAACTTCATAACAAAGTAACTCTGGAATAGCCAGATTTAATAAAGCCCCTTGACCTGGAGCCGCTGCTAGAGTAACTATTCCTGCACCGCAACGGGCTGCTGCTGCGCCTGCTAAACGTAATGCTCCATTCATGCCAGCAGCACCACCAATGATTAAGACATGGCCAAAGTTGCCTTTATGAGAATTGCGTGGACGTGGACATAAGGTAGAGGCTTGTTGTGGCCAATCGATACGTCGTGCATTAAGAATCTCTCGACTGTATATTGCTGCTGGTGCTTGTAAGCCATTAAATTCTATTTTACCACAACATTCTAATCCATAGCCGGTAAATAGACCCTGTTTTAAGGCGATAAAGGTTACTGTAAGCTGTGCTCTTACTGCGCAGCCCATGATATGGCCAGTGTTGGCATTGAGTCCTGATGGGATATCTAAAGCTAATATCGGTGCATGTTGGCTGTTTATGGCTGTTATGGCATTGGCCCAGATACCAGTTACATCTCGTGTAAGTCCAGTACCAAGCATAGCATCAACTATAAGATCGGTTTTACGCGGTAAATCTTCAAAGGGTTTTACTGTACCACCCGCTGCTTGGTAGCGTTGGAGCATAATTTTTGCCGTATCAGTTAGGTGGTTTATATTGCCAAGTTGTAGCAATTGAACTACACAACCGCTATCTAATGCTAGGCGGGCTACTACATATCCATCGCCGCCGTTATTACCAGTTCCACATAGTACAGTGACATTTTTTATGGCAGGCCAGCATTGGTAAGCTGCATTCCAGGCGGCAGCTCCAGCACGTTCCATAAGGGTAGTGCCTGAGATGTTATATTCTTCAATAATACATTTATCAAAAGCCTGTACTTGGGTGGCATTATAAAGTGCATAAGGTAATTGTTGTAATTCTGGAATTTTTTTATACATAAGTGATGTATTGATAATCTAATCATTAGTATAGATTATTCAGAGATCGTCCCACACTCTGTGTGGGAACGATATAAACAAGAAATTAATTGTATATTGATCTTAATCTGTGGTGATTTTTATGCTTAAATAAAAAAATAAAAAAATAACAAATTGAATACATCAAGGACTTTATGTGCAAAAGAATACTATAATAATAATATTATCTGTGGCACTTTTATTAGTGCTGTTTTGGCCATCATCCAGACAACAACATGAACCTACTAATAAGACATCGCAACAAAATGCACATAATTCACAAAATTCTGCTTTGCATAATAAGCCACAAATAAATAATCGTTCCTATCCTGGGGCAAATAACCCTCAACAATATTCGTATCCTAGCAATCAGTATCCTTATTCTAATATGCCACAAGCTCCGTATGGCAGAGATTATACACAACCTTGGTTATATAATACTCCCCAAAATAGAGATCCTTATGCGCAACAGCCTTATTTACAACAGCCTTATACTCAACAGCCTTATACTCAACAACCTTATGCACAACAACCTTATGTACAACAACCTAATACTTGGCAATATCCTCAATACTATAATGCTCCTAGATATAGATTCAGAGATCCAAATAAAATAGAAGAACCACAAGAACCACAAGAACCACAAGAGGATACAACGGCTAAAAAGCGCAATCAATCTAATACACCTGCCCGATATAACCCGCCGAATATATTTGATGATCTAAACAATCCTTATGGATTACTATATAATCCCTACAGTACTATTCCTTATAATTCTTATGATCCATATAGCTTATGGCCAAATTATAATACGCCACAGTATGATAATGGAAATTCCAATCCAGCAACAAACCCATACCATTTACCCTAAAGATTTTTTAAATAATATTAGGATATATCAATGAATGACCCTACAGATCAAACAGCTAGTCCAGTTTTGGATTTTAGCGTAGTTACTAGAGAAATACGTAGCATTATAGTACGCCGTCGCGAATTAATGGTATTCCTTGGCTCCCTATTTGTAGCACTTAGCCTATTTTTAGATAATCTACTACATGGTAGCTTACCACCTGCTTTAGCTAGTATAGGGCAACAGGCTTTTTTCAATTACTCTATTATGCTATTAGTACCAAGCTTACTTATTGCATTGCGTATTATGCGGCTTCATAATGGTATGACGATTAATGGCGTGTTTTATAGCCAAATCTTGTCCAAGCATGGCGATGCTTTTGCTGATCCTCTACGCGCTAGTAAGTTGAATTGGACTGGAATCTCTACCAATCTGTTTCTATTAACTGTATTAAATGTTGTATTGGCTGCGGTTTTGTTTACTCTAACGTTCCAAAGTGGTTGGATCATTGCCATACTTATAGGGGTTGGTTTTGGTATAGCCTTGTTGACAATCTTTTTATATAACCACCACCGCGCTAAACATTTTGCCTTAAAGCATATTAAACAGGCCACAATAGAACCTATTAATAGTGAAGCCGTGGAAGATCATAACGCCCAAAGTCTCCAAGATGCTAATCAAGATATGATTGGTATTACCGCTTTTGCGGGATTAATCTTATTTTCGGTACTAGAAAGCCTATCTGGGCTTGGTGATGTAACCTATAACGGGGATATTGCAGTATCTGATGTGATTAACTTTGGCCCTTTGATCTATATTAATCTAGCATTGGTCACTACTATTTTAGGTGCGTTAATGTATCGCCGTTTAGCTGTAGCAGCGGGCGAATTGTCTCTGAAGCTTGATCCTACAGATGATCCTTTTCAGCCTTTAAATCTAACCGATACCTTTTTTGGTTATTTAATGATATGTGCTCTATTTGGTATTTCATTGCATCTGTTAATTTTTATGCTTAATAGTGCCAATTGGTGGATAGAGATTCTAGCTAATATATTGATGATCTCTCTATATCCATTGCGGATGTGGCTCACTCGAATGCGGTTTCAGCAAAAAGCAAACCAATAAATTTTAAGATTCCCACGCGGAGCGTGGAAACAGGCTCTGCATGGAAACGATCACAAAAAGAAAATTGATAATCATGATGAATTACTTTGACCAAAGACGCGCTGGCATTTTATTACATCTGTCATCATTACCCGGTCAAGAAGCCTGTGGAACCCTAGGCCAAGAAGCCTATAATTTTATAGACTTTTTGGCTAATATTGGCTGTAGCGTTTGGCAAATGTTACCCATAGGCCCAACTGTACTCCATAGCTCGCCATACCAACTAAGCTCCATCCATGCTGGTAACCCTATATTTATTGACCTAAAATGGCTGCAACAGCGTGGTTGGCTGCCCCTCAAGCCGCCAATTTCTGCAATATCCGCTATACATAAGCACGATTTTATAGCCCAATCCCGCTTAGAATTTATAAAACATGCTAATAGTCAAGACCATAATCTTTATGAACAATTTATCAATAAACAAGCATATTGGTTAGATGATTATGTGCTATTTCAAGCCCTTCATCTTGAATTTGATACTCCCTGGTGGGAATGGTCTCAACCAATACGCAATAGAGAACCACAGGCTTTAGTAGCAGCTAATACCAAATATGTAAATCTCATTGCAACATTAAAATACGAACAATTTATCTTTGCCCTACAATGGCTAAACTTAAAAAAGTATGCTAATCAAAAAGGGATATTATTATTTGGAGACATGCCTATATTTGTAGCCCAAGATAGTGCTGAAGTATGGGCACAACCTAAAATTTTTGACTTAGATGCTAAAGGACTACCTAAGGTGGTGGCTGGGGTTCCACCAGATTATTTTTCTGCTACAGGACAACGCTGGGGCAATCCCCTATATAATTGGGAGCGAATGCAGGAAGATAACTTTACATTTTGGATGCAACGTATGCGTACTCAATTAGATCTGTTTGACATAATACGTATAGATCATTTTCGAGGCTTAGAATCTTATTGGGCAATTCCAGCAACAGAAGTTAATGCTGTCAAAGGGAATTGGCTACCAGCACCTGGTGATGCCTTATTTACTGAATTACAAAATGTATTTGGTACATTACCTTTAGTAGCAGAGGATTTAGGTATTATTACACCAGCAGTAAATGCCTTAAGGCAACGCTATGCTTTACCTGGCATGAAAGTGTTACAATTTGCCTTTTATGGGGATGCTACTAATCCATACCTACCGTTTAATCATACCGTAGATTCAGTTGTATATACTGGTACTCATGATAATGATACAAGCTTAGGCTGGTATCAACAGCTTGATACTCACACCAAGAACTATGTAGACGAATTTTTAGGCGTACCTCAAGAATCTATGCCGTGGCCATTGATTCGAACCGCTTTAGGATCAGTTGCCAGACTAGCAATCATACCTATGCAAGATATATTGGCGTTGGATAGTCAACATCGTATGAATACACCAGGGACAGTAGGCGGAAATTGGTCTTGGCGGTTTCAATGGGATTGGATACCAGACGGTCTTGCATATCGGATCAAGCGAATGGTTAGTTATTATGGCCGACATCTTTAGGAATATTTAAAAATTTTGCATCGATTGTTAACACACATAAGTAAATTGGAGGAGGCTAATTACGATGGAAGGTGCCGTACGCTATGCGTTTCAGGATGATACTTGGTTTATTAAATTATCAGGAAAAATTTGTCACCCATTAGGAGCTACTCTAAATGAATTGGTAAATAAAGCCTTGGTTAAATCTGAAAACGTCAAATTTGTTATCGATCTTAGTGAATCTGATTCAATAGATAGCACTTGCTTGGGAATATTAAGTCGTTTAGCTACTTATCCTAACGCCGCATCCAATCCTAAACCCATAATTATTACTGGTGGTGGATTTATAGCTAACGCATTATCAATAGTAAGATTTGATCTCTTATTTGTCATAATAAAAACAGCATCCAGTCCCCTTCCAGAGAATTTGCAGATCTCAAAGACTCCAGATGTAGAGCAAAAAGATGTTTTACCATTGTTGTTAGACGCGCATCGGCGTTTATGCGCTATTGATGCGGAGACCAATGCAGTATTTAAGGATGTGGTGGAGGCAATGGAAGTAGAATCTGCTAATCTTAGTTGCTTTTAAAGATATGACCCAAACTATTAGATATTATCCGAAACTCTTTATCAATTAAGCGCAATAGATTCCTGTTCCTGTTTTCACAGGAATGACGTTCTTTGCGCAGGAATGACAGAATCAAGCAACTATAAAGTAAAAATTGGGGGTTCGGATAATAAACATTATCCGAAACCCATCATTCCTGCGAAAAGAACGTCATTCCTGCGAAAAGAACGTCATTCCTGTGAAAACAGGAACAGGAATCTATACCATAACAATAGTCTTATGTTTGTTAATCTGGTAGAGGGTTTCGGATAATATCTAATGTCTATTATAGACTTAAAGCCTCAATATTATATAGATTTGTAAACAAAATGTTACGTTGCCGTAACCTAGCCTGTACCCACCACCAAGCTAATGCTACTAAAACCATTCCTATTACCGCACTTAATAGGGACAAAAACATATTCCCCTCCCAAGTAGCAAGCCAATCTGGCATTATTTGCGAAAATATACTGCCGCCAGAGCTACGACACAGGGCTAAAGTAGGTACTGGCGCATCACCAGCACGTCGAAATAGTGTAATAGCATCTGCTAACCGCTGCTTTTCTAAAGGCTCTTCAACTTTCAAACACTGTTCTGCTAGATGCTGCGCCAAATCACTACGCATCCCCCGCAACCAAGCATCTGCATGATCTCCTAAGCCTTCACGAATCGCTGCTTCATCTCCTGCTACTATAGCGTCTACTAAATCTTGTCGTCTATTTAGGTTATCTCGAGCTGACATCGCAAATTTACGTGCTCCAATGATAGCAGCATGTTGTGGGTTCATATTTTCCAACATGTTTGCAGGTATTGGTTTATTATGCGCTAGATATTCACGAATGACGCTAGGCATAATCAGTGCCTTTTCTGCATCAGGTACCTGTTCCCATTTTAGGGTTTCTAGAAACTGCATCCGCTTGGTTTTTAAAACGTTTTCAGGTGTATAACCACGTTCTAAAATAGAACCCATTAAGGTTGCGAGATTATAACTTATGATAGGATTTTTAGGAGTTGGAATGTTGTGGGTGATATGTTCAGCATTGGATAAGGCCCAAACCCAATTTTGGGGAACTGCATCCTTATAGTGTATTAAGGGTTCATAAAGGGGATTCTTATCCGGTAAATCAGAATAGCTACGTTTCGTTTCGCGTCTTAGACTAGCTGAACTGGATTTAAAAGTATCGCTTAATAGGTAACCTACGATTAGATTATTGTAAACTCCAGTAGTTGTTAAGCCTTTATCACTGCGAGGACATCCTGGGGCTGGGATAGGAGCTTCTTGGACATCGTTTTCATTGCGCCCCCAACTAAATAAACGTTTGGAGAGTCCTACAGTTTTGCGTAATATGTTTAAGGCGCGTCTCCCATATTGCCCCTGTTGTAGCCATAAGGTACCACGGTTATGAGACAGATGGACAAAGGCGCGAAGATGTTCTTCAGTGGCCCTTACTTTGCGACCTGCGATTGTTATTGAGACTGGTTTGTTGTTGCGAAAATTATATAAGGCGTTAATATTTCTTTGATTAGTACCACTACCAAGAAATCTATCTAATACCGTGCGAGCTTCAGCGTGTTGCCCAGCTTGAGTATGTAGAATGCTAAGGCTTAATACTGCTAACCAATGGGCTTTAGAACCAGTAGCTAAGGGTTCTAGGGCTGCGATGGCGGCATCAGTATTACCATCCTGGGCTTTAACTAAAGCATCCTGTACCTTATTCTTTACGTTACTAGAACTGCTAACATGTTGAGGACATGGTAATGGGCCTAAGGGAGCTGGGACATATTGAAGGTGACTACTAAATTCATCAAGCCAGGCATCTTCAGCCCTAGTAGTATTGTCAAATTTCATAGTTTTTACATCAAAATAGTTAGCCCAAGCTTCCATATTGCGTACTGGTATGGAGACTAGGTTAAAGGCTGCGATGGCAACGGCAATGGCTATGATGCCAAATATGCTAGTAAGGATTGGGGTACCTGGTAGTTGTGCGGTCATTAAATTGGTTCCAATATGTTAAGGTGTTTGGTAAGGATTTAACCTTCTGCGGTTGGGTCTTGAAGTTGTTTCCAACGGTCGGTTCGGAATCTTATGCTATCCAGAAACATTTGCCAGTATACCCAGTAGCGGGTAGGGACATTCCAACGTGAATTCCAGCTTTTATCCATCAGCCAATTCATATTGAGTCTCACACCATAAGCAGAACCATCTATGATAATACCAGTGTCTATATCGGTACAGATGGCATTACTAAAGTCAAAATGGAAAAACTTAGCGTGTGCTAAAACTCCAGAATATAGGGTATTTAAACAGCAATGGGTAAAGAAAAACGGAGATTCGGCGGTTGGAAATTGTAATTCACGTCCTGGGCAAGCAGGTCCTGATTCTGGAATGTTGACTCCTACTAGTTCATCGGCTTTAGAAAATAAGACTAAGACTGGGATATCCAGGCGTTTTCTTTTGCCGAGTTTGGCGATTGCGAATTGTAAGTCTTGTTTGGATATGGATTGAGTGGGTCTATTATTGGTATTGTAACTGCGTAACCATCGCAAGAATTGTAGGGTCCACACGGATATATCTAGTTGTTCTTTAAACTCTGGTCGGTCACGTCGAAATGGTTGCCATAATTTTTGTAAGTCAATAACTAAAATAACACCTGAGAGTTGTCTGGCTAGGTTTTGTAGGATGCGAAAGGAGTCTTCGTCTAGGATATAATCTTGTTGGGTGGTACCTTCTTGGGAGTAGTCGCCATATAGGTTACTGAAGTATTCGCCGCTAAGGTCTACGACTAGTTCTTTGGATTTGGATAGTTTGTTGTCGCTGGATAGTACGGGATAGATATGTATACGACCGGCTGGTGTAGGTTCGCAACGACTTTGGTCAGTGTTACAAAAACTCTGTATGATTTGTGATTTGCCAGATTGTTTGACACCTGCTATTAAATATGCTTTGTAGCCTTCTTTAAGTTTTTCATTGAGACTAGATTCGCCTTTTAAACCTGATGATGCATCTGCACCTTGATTGAAATACTGTTGTTGCGTCCATTGTTGCTGATTTTGTGGAGCTGACCATTGTTGTTGGTTTTGTTGGTTATGGTACTGTGACCATTGTTGCTGATTTTGTTGCTCAGTCCACTGTTGTTGATTTTGTTGGTTATTGTATTGTGACCATTGTTGCTGATTTTGTTGCTCAGTCCACTGTTGCTGATTTTGTTGCTCAGTCCACTGTTGCTGATTTTGCTGTTGTGATGCTGTTTGATCTTGATAATGAGTTTGTCTTGTTTGTTCGGCAGGATCTACATTGGGTTGTGGTGCGATATCTTGAACATCAAAGAGTCTTTTCGCCTGGGTTTGATCTGGTAAATTTTCATCAGTCATTCATATCACCTCTATCAAAATATTTTAAAACACGTTAATTTTATCAGATTAAATCGTAGGGTGCGCAATGCGCACCCTACACTGGATAGTCAAGTTTTAGTAAGATGTATCGCCATCTAAAATCGCTATAGCCCAAGTAGCGTTGTTGGTATTTAGGATATTATAAAATTCGGTTTTTAAAGGTTCTGGAAGATTAGGATCATTCCTATGCTGAAAGGTATAACGAGCCATGCTTAATAATAATGAATGGTTAATCATCTCCCATGATATCTTGCTAAATAAATCTAAAAATTCTTGAAAAATATAGCTTCCATACCATTCTACAATATTTTGTTCTAACACTCTAGTCATTAATAATGGAGTATTTAAAATCTCCAATAGTTCTTTGGGACTCACATCCATATCCTGTAGAAACTTTGTTACCTTATCTTTAGTAACTTTATTTTGAGTAATTCTATCTTGGGTAATTCTATCTTGGGTAATTCTGTTTTGAGCAATCCTATCTTGACCTATGCCAGTATTTACTCTTTCCTGATACAAACTATAATCCTGTGATACATTGCGGCCTTGCTGCAAATCCATATATTGAGACAAATCTTGGCCCTGAGATAAACGACCACCTCTAGCTGTTGAACTAGCATATTGTCTAGAATCTCCATAGCCTGGTACATCTGAAATTGGATACTTTGCCGCAGGTGGTATATAATGCAAACCAGCCTGCTGCGAAAATGGAAATTTTTCCATAAACACTGTTTTTAACTTAAGCTTGCCTTTACGTATTTGGAATACCTCGAGCTTATGTCCAAGTTCCAGATAATTATCAATCCCATAGGTTCTAGCAAACTCATATAGTTTATGGAGAAAAGCTTCTTCTCCAGGGTGAATTTCAGAGATTCGTAATTGTATCCATTTTGTTACTACAGTCTTCCATTGCGATCTATATTTGGGCACTACATTATCAAGCATTTTAATCACTAAATCAACATCAGCACCAGACAATGTTTCCGTTCTAGCACTTGCCAAATGTAGACACCACTCTATAGCTAAAAGTTCCGCATCTGATTGCCGCGATTCTTTATCCCAAGTATCAAATACATTCCATACAGGTATGACCCAATCTGTAACCTTACCATAAGAGTGCCAAGCGCGTTGAATCTGTTTAGGCTGTAAGGATAGATGTTTACACTGTGAAGCATAAGATTCAATCATTAAATGCCGATGTAGAGCGGTGGCTGCTAGTTTGAAAGCTGGATCTGGCAATTCTAAGCATCTTACAAGCATTAAACTATCGCTTTCTGAGATTATTGTTGGCAAATTCTCAAGCCATGACTCCTGTACCCACTTGGGATGCTTATGTAAAAAATCTATCAAACTTGGTAAGAGTTGTTTAAGACAAACCTGATGCTGCAACCGAGATGCTAATTCCCACAAAATTCGCAATAATCGTCCAGTAATTTGTGCTAGTTTCAAAGAACTATCGACTAATTCTTCCAAAAGTTTAGATTGATTGATGTAAGGAGCCAATACAGCCTTCCATATAGCTGCAAAAGCATTTTCATTTATCTCAGCATGGGGTACGGAAGTATTACTTAGAATCATAAAGCCCAATTCCGCTCGCACCAAAGATAACAGAGCTGCATATTGGTTTTGAAATGAACTGCCACGAGCAGCTTGATCTTGAGCCTTTGCAGACAATGTATTTAATAGCTCCACGTACCTTATAGAGGGTTTATTGGATAGCAGTTGCTGTGCTACTACAATTAATGCACCCTCTAATTTGGGCATTTCAGTTGCTCGTTGCAATAACCACACTCGATCTGGTACTAAAATCTCTAGTTCTCCATCATTTAATACTTGATATAATTGCTTAAGCTGATTCCTAGCAGCAGTTACATCCTCATAATTTTGTATAAGATTTAAGCCAGTAATACATATACCTCGCAAAATATCAAGATTCTCAAGCCAAGGTGGCGTAGAATTTAAGCCAAATCCACTTTTACGAATTTTGACCATTACTTGTTTGAATGCATCAATATTAGTACAGCCATTATTGACAAACTGTTCATAATTAAACTGGTCATGATCTGTAGTAAAGGCGATCCAGGCTTGTAACTTTGGCGAGTTATGTAACGACAATTGATGTTGCCAAAGACCAGTACGTAACTTTAGTAGTTGTTTGGTATATTCTGCATTATCAAGCTGGGCTATATCTTCTGGGACATACTTTGCAACTAGATTTTCTAAGACTGTATCTTGATTGGCTATTTTAGTAAGGGCATCTAATCCTACATCATTTGCTCCTAGAGGATCTGGGGAATTACTTAGTTGAAAAGTAACTACTACAAGCCCTAGCCAAGGGAAAGTTCCCCAAGACACGGCACGACGGTCTAGTGGCGGTAAACTATACCAGATAAGAGATAATAGGTATTCGTAAGAATGGTTTACTACATCTGGCGGATCGTTTTTAGCGGGTCTAAATTTAGGCAATACTACTCGTTTGCCCTGCATCAAGGATATAACAGCCCCGGTTATGTAAGTACGTAATAAGCCATAAGGTAGGCCATAATCTTGACGTAACTTTTTTTGTTTATCACAAAATATTTTTAAAGCTTGTGCTCGAAAATCTTCAGGAGAACTATAATAGTTATAATGTAGATCAGACAGATCTGATAAATTCTTTTTTCCCACTTCCTTTTGTAATTGGGTAAAGGACAGGACTTTACTATTATTCTGATCTGCTAAACTAAAGCAGCCAACTTCTTGAATGCCTTCAACTTCCCAATGATGTTGATTGAGAAACTCTTCTGTTAATATTAAACTATGGGCTAGGATACGCGCAACACCACGTCGCAGCCCGGAAGCGACGAAACGTTGGGTTACAATATAGTTGCCGCTTTTAAGGCGCATAAAACTATAGTAGGGACAGGGATAGCGTTCTGCATCCTCAGGATCTGGCACCCCAGCTAATTTGCTTAATTGGGTGGCTTCCTGAGATTGGACTGATTCTGAATAGGCTAGACTATTCCCACCTGCTAAACCATCAGTCATAGGATCGCCGTATACAGCCTGTGGGATAATAGTAATAGGTTGGTTTGTATTTGATTGCGTTGGTGTTGTCATAATTTTATTAACTTAAAAATGACTGATTCTACCGCTTTTTGTGGGTAATAATATCCTATGTATAATTAGATTTATAAGTATTGATAGTACACACTTATCATACTCTTCTTGTCTTGGCCATAAGTTACTTTTGTTAATAATTTTATATATAATTATCAAATACATATATGCTAACAGAAAGCGGTAGAATCAGGAATTTGGGGTCCAAAGTTCAATATTTAATAATAATAACATGATAGATTATAAAATAAAAACTTATGGGAAATAAGAAAACACTAGATTTATTAGAGCGTATTGCTGTGGCATTGGAACGCATTGCAGATGTTTTAAACGAAACACATATTAACATAGCAACCCATAATTTAGCTACCAACCATAAAGACCATGAAAACCTCCCTTATGTCTTAAAAGAACTTGATGACAATGTTATTAATGAATTCCTCAATCAACACAGTATTCAAATTAAAACAGTTCCACTAGAAGATAGTGCTGATGAAATTATTAATTCTTTATCCGAGTTTCTTGGCAAAAATTATGATGGTTTACACGAACTACTAGCTAAAATAAAACGTAATATGCAGCAAGGTGATTTCATAACCCTTTCTATGAAGCATTATACTCAAAAAGATGTAAGTAATGTCTGCCAATTCGCTACCAGACTGCATGAAATCGCTTTTCTGGAACAATATAGATATTTTAAATCTCCTCAATACCTAATAAGAGCAAAGACCACAACCCTGCCCACAGCACAGAACTTTTTTTCTGGTAAATGGTTAGAACGTTTTGTTTTGTTAACTACCAAAAATGCGGTTAATTTAGCCTCTCAAGAATTAGAACAAGAACTAGCTTTTTCGTATCTATTAAATCCCCAAATAGTCTTGCCTAATGGAGATGATTTTGAATTAGACCTAATTTTTCATGTAAATGAAGCTTTTTATTGGATTGAAGCAAAATCTGGAGATTATCAGCAGCACATCAGTAAATATTCTAAGATGTCAAGAATTTTGAATTTAGATTATAGGCATTCTATAATGGTGTTGACTGATATTGATTCAAGCAAATCCGATGCCTTAACCTCATTATTTACGATGACTGTGTTATCATTATCAGAGTTAGAAGAGATCCTGATTGCGACTATTAAAGCCGATCAGGTTGCATCATTATTAGACACATCTACAAGTTGTGAGAACGCTATAAATTCAAGGACGTGATATTTGGTGCCTCGGCACCAGAATGTAAATCATTGAAATATATATTGCTTTAATGTTTTCTGATAAAAGTCAAGCGAAAAAAACTGGATAGTCTAGTTATATCGTTCCCTAATTTTTCGCTAGCCGAATTCGAGGATCAACTGTGGCATAGACCAAATCAGTAAACGTGTTTACTGCTACATAGATTAGACTGATTAGTAATACACAGCCTTGCACCATTGGAATATCACGTTTTTGAATAGACTCAACTAATAGAGAACCCACTCCTGGCCAATCAAATATCGTTTCTGTAATCACAGCCCCACCTAGTAAACTTCCAAGCTGTAATCCTAACAACGTAAGCACTGGCAACAGGGCATTGCGTAACCCATGCCGCAATAATACTTGATTTTCAGATAACCCTTTGGCCCTAGCAGTACGAATAAAATCTTCAGATAAGATTTCTAGTAAACTACTGCGGATCATACGGGCTAGTATGGCAGCTAAAGCTGTGCCTAGAGTCAGTGTTGGTAAGATTAAACTTATGGCACCATCATGGCCACTAACTGGAGTCCAACCTAGCCATAAAGAAAAGAACATAATGAGCATAGGGCCTAACCAAAAGCTAGGAATAGAGGCTCCTATTAAGGAAAAACCCATAGCTGAGGTATCCAGAGCACGATCTCGATATTTAGCAGCAAAAATGCCAAGAGGTACGGCCAGCAATAAGGCCAAACTTAGTCCAGAAACAGCTAATTCTAAGGTAGCAGGAAGTCTTTCTAGTAATGAATCTAAAACTGGACGGCGGGTGAAAAAAGAGGTTCCAAAGTCAAAATATAGTAGTCCCCCAAAATAATTAGCCATTTGAACGGATATAGGCAAGTCTAGCCCTAAGACACGACGCAATTCTTCCCGATCAGCCGCTGGAACCATATCACCCAGCATAAGCTCTACAGGGTCTCCTGGAACTAGATGCAAAAATAGAAATACCAGCAATGCCACTCCAAGTATAGTTGGTATGGCAGTAAGTAAGCGAGTAGTAAGAAATGAAATAAACTTTAAGTTAATATATATATAGTATAATACATATTTAGTATACATAATTAAATTTTTAGTCATTTATATTGGCATCCTTTATTTGTCTTTAAAAGTACTTTACACCAATTCTACTTTGTCAGCGCGTAGGTACGATTAATCCGAAGTTGTAGGTGCGATTAGCGAAGCATAATCGCACCTACCGCGCTGTTAGTAAAAACTATGCGCTTTAATGCAAGCCAGGTAAGGTAAGCATTGCGTACCATAATTGATAATCATTTGCATTTAATTTTGATAATCGCTATAATTAATATAATTAATGTCAGTTTGTACTATTTATAATTTGTGATTATTGTATTAAATAATCCACAATAAATACAAATAGCCAGGTAGGGTAAGCAAACGGTCATAGCGTTTGCCCACCCTGTTTAACTTTATTGTATCCGTTCTAAACGCCAGATGACGCTGCCTTTAGCTTTGTTGCCAGTATTTAGTATACAAAAGCCATTGAAATCTTGTTGAGACCATGTACGTAAGGATGTACCAAGTTTTGTGCCAGTTAAATTTTTACCTGCCAAGTTAAATAATGCCGTTGCAGCTTGGGTTAATGCTAGGCATTGCTGGTTATTGATGATGCGACAAAGGTCGTTGGCGGTGATATTACGGTCTGCTAGGCAATCCCACCAGGCATTTAAAAATGCTAACTCTGGAGCTGGTTTTTTAGGTGGATGTTGCGTTGCTTCCTGATTATGCCGATTAGCTATTGCCAATTGTGCGGTAAGCTTTTCTATAGCTGAGGTTAGACTGTTGATGGTGGTGGTAGTGAGTCTATCCTCTCCATCCCCTTCATGGCAATTTTGCACTACATAAATAGGTTGAGGGCCGGTGGTATCTAGGTTTCTTGGCTGGTGAGTTAGGGTATAGAAGGCTTTGACTAGGCGTTTTTTAAACTCTCGCACCACCTCATTATTACGCATGTAAGTGAGAATTAAAGTAGCCTGTGGTTCATTTAACTCAGCGTATTCAAGGTCTCCGCCGCCATATGAACCTACCAATCTTGGTCGGATTTGAAATCTGACCAAGTTGAATTCTTGTAGATCGTCAAGGTAAGTGCGTACCAGCTTAATTACGCTGGCATGTTCAACACCTGTACCCTCGGCAATGACAAGAGTAGTGGTATAGGCATCACCTTTTTTATCTAAAAAGGCAACTGGAATATTTTGATCTTCAAACATAATACAACTATTCCGCTTTAAGATATTTTAGAAATAGTTGTCAAACACAGGAGGCAATAGTCTGGTATACTTATATATAGACCGTTAGCATCGTTGCATA
>LFCU01000191.1 GCA_001044195.1 Candidatus Achromatium palustre | reverse complement strand
GGGGGGGGGGCAAATATCAATTTTGTGTTAATTTGGGTTCTTTGAGGAGGTGAAAATAAATTTTATTTGCCTATCAAAATGTTAGGTAAGGGGGAACTTTTGACTGTCCAGCTATTAAATAAGTTATGGTAACAGGTTATCTAAATCAATCGGTAAATGCTTAAAATGTTTATCTACAGTTAAAACAGGTACTTTATTCCGTTGAGCTATAACTGCAATAAGAATATCTGTCAATGGCAAAGTTAATCCTACGCTACGTTGTTGTCGAGCTAATTGTCCTACTGTAAACCAATCAGAATCTGTGGTAGGTAGGTAATGAATCGAGTGCAGTAAAATTTTTAGCATTTGATATTCTTTCTCCTGTTTAATTCCTTGCAATAATTCGGCAATTATCACTCCTATAATCGCTGCCTGATTTATTTCAATCAATTTTTTGACTCGATTGCTCATTGCACCTGTTTTGGATTTGAAAAAATCAATCCAGGCACAAGTATCGATCAGTACATTCATACTGGACGCTCTAAGTCACGTAATTGTTGCCAATTATCTTCAATATCAATCATTCCTTGACAATTCAATAACTCTTGGCGTTGATTATAGCGAATATATTCTTCAACAGCTTTAACAATGCCTTCTTCAGCAGTCTTGGTTTGAGTATATTCTAGCAATTTTTCAAATACAATGTTATCTAAAGAGATGGTAGCTTCTTGCATAAGCAATTATTCCTAATAATTTAGAAAAATTGAATATTCAAGCATTGCAACATATTTGTTGCCTTGCCAACGAATAACTTAAATGATGAGCTTTGATCTCTCCTGTCTTGTTATTATGATAAACGAGGCTTATTGGGATAGTCGATTTTATCTTAGATTTAATCTGATTATACATCGGAATTTCTCTTAAACAAGTTATAGCGAGGTAGGGTGCCAAACCAGCGGGCATTGCGCTATTAAAACATAAATAATCTACCTATTTATACTTGTCATACAACTCGATAATTTTTAAAAAATTGGTGCAATGCTAACGGGTTTTGCAACCTACGGCACTGCATTTTTTACCTCTATTTGTTATACCACTGTGAGTATTTATTATGGGAATAGCACATGCAATGCCCGTTGGTTATTGCGCCCTACTTGGCTTCAAGAAAAGGTGCGCAGTGCGCACCCTACCTGGCTGCGGGAGCATGGGAACAACCAGCTAAGATTACATGCTCTAATTCGTCTAACTGCTTTTTTATAGCAGCATTGATACGTGGATTGGCATGGCCAAACAGGTTGACCCACCAAGAGCTAATGGCATCAAGATAACGATGTCCGTCGTAGTCTTCTAACCATACCCCATCACCACGGCGGATGGGGATTAAGGGTAGCCATTCATGATCTTGCATTTGAGTACATGGATGCCATAACACAGCAAGATCACGTTGTGACAGATGAGCATTGTTCATCGTTAATCTGATTTAGTAGCTAGTTTTTCAAAGACACCAAGAAAACGTTGTCCTTGTTTGCGTGTCATCCATTCTATTGGTTGCAAAGCGACACATGCAGCCATCCATACTATGTCTTGAGGAGTATAGCGACAATGTTCAGCAAAGTGGTGTATATTTTCAATTGTTTCTGGTAATGTTCCATTGCTATATACTTGCAGATCAAAGCGAATCCAGTCGCTAAGTACGAGCCAACCTCCTGGACGTAAAATACGTGCTATTTCTTGTAATAGTTTGGTTGGTAGCTGCATTTCATGCAGTACCATGTTTGAAGTCACAAGATCAACTGATTCATTGTCAATAGGAGTAATGGGTGGACAGGCCAGGTCCCATTCGATTAAATTCAAGCCTTTACCTACATCATCTGCAAGTAATTCTTTAGCGCGTATCAGCATAGCTTCCTGGGCATCAACACCGATAATTTTTGCTTGGGGAAACCGTGCTTTAAGGTCACGTAAAAATACACCGGGGCCAGTACCTAAGTCAATAGCACATTTGATTTCATGGGGTGAAATATATTGGTCTAAAAAGGCAAAAAAGACTTGATCAAATCGGCCTTGATAAGTCTCTACCATACGATCTGCAAATTCGGTAAAGTCTCCATGATGAGCTTGTAAGTGTTTACGGGTATCGTTTTGTAATATCATTCATTTGACCATGAAAAAGTGCTTATTGTTAGGTTTATAGTCTTAAAAAGTATTATGATCGTTCCCACGCTCTGCGTGGGAATGCATCCTGAACGCTCCTGCGTTCCAAATTAAACGTTCCCACGCAGAGCGTGGAAACGATATAAATGCCTTGTAACGCTTTGGTAATATCCACCGCATCGTTGACCAGATTTTTTAATTTTTGTAAAAAAATCAGGCATCACATTGTAGGCACCGTTACCAATTACCAAGGCCAGACGACGGCCTGGTGCTGCATATTGGCTATTGTCACTTATATAAGACATATGGCCACGATTGGGTTCAGGATCATGTCTGACTATATTCTGGCGCGTGGTTTCAGTGCAGCTACTGGCTATGAATACCAGCCGCATAAAGAGGATGGTTTTCAGATTAATATGGTGCATTTTTTATAGGATCACTCCTTACTTTTGAAGGTTTAAGGTTTTTGATTAACTATATTACTCACTATATATCATGATTATACTCGACTATCCAGTTTTTTCTGCTTGATTTTTACCATAAAATATGAAATTAATATATTTCAATGATTTATAATCTGATTCTGATACTACTCTGCCTTGGCACCAGATATTACATCCTTGAATTTGTCAAGCCCAAAAAACTGGATAGAGCCTAGGGTGCGCATCGCGCACTATAATTTTGAAAAGGTGCGCGGTGCGCACCCTACTACTTTGACGGAAAAGTAGTGAACAATCTAAATTTTTGTGACGCAAAGCGTCACCAACTGCATTCCCACACAGAGCGTGGGAACGATACTTTAACGATACATCAAAGTGTAAACTGGAAATGAAGGATGCCCAGAAGCTATTGAGAAATTACGAAAAAATTAACTTATGTGGATTTAATCATCGAATGCAGGAACCTGTATGAAGATAGGTAACATAGATCGCTGTCTTAGCTGTATGGAAGACAAAAATGGATTGGATATTTGTCCACACTGTGGTTTTGATGAGGCTACAGAAACCAATCCCGCACCTTGCCTTGCTTTAGGGATGCAACTGAATGACCAATATATTTTAGGCCGCATGTTAGGTCATGGTGGCTTTGGCATTACTTACCTTGCTTGGGATACTAAATTAGAAACACCAATGGCCATTAAAGAATATTGGCCTCGAGATTACGGACAACGAGCGACTGATGGCATATCATTCTCTTGTTATCATGGCGAATCTGCAAGTTTATTTGACTATGGACGCGATAAATTTATAGAGGAAGCTAGGAAATTAGCTCGTTTTGAAGAACATCCAGGCATCGTCAATGTGCATAACTTCTTTGAAGCTAATGGGTTACCCTACATGGTCATGCAGTATGTCAAGGGTATCGATCTTAAACAATATCTAGCCACGCAAGGTGATCGCATTGAACTAGATTTAGCTTTAAGACTAATGACTCCAATACTTGATGGACTGCGAGCCATTCATCAATTTGACATTTTACACCGTGATATTAGTCCAGATAATATCTATATCACAGAATCTAAGCGTGTTATCTTGATTGATTTTGGTGCAGCCAAAGATTCTTTTAGCAATCATAGCCAAAGTCAAGTTGCCATTCATAAACCTGGTTATTCTCCAGAAGAACAATATCGATTAAATGGCACCCAAGGCCCCTGTACTGATATTTATGCAGCAGCTGCAACTATCTATCGCTTGATAACAGGTCAAATACCGCCAGATGCTATGGCGCGTTTAGCCGGAGAGCGATTGATACCACCTTCTGAACTAGGTATTGCCATAAAGCCGCATCAAGAAGCAGCACTGCTTAAAGCATTAGAAAAACGCTGCTCGGATCGTTTTCAAGCTATAGCGGACTTTCAAGCAGCACTAGACAGTCATTCTAATTTAGAATTGCCTAAGACATTTTTAGAAATGATACGTCAGTATTGGTGGGCTATGGTGCTTGTGTTATTGACCATGCTATCTGTAGTAAGTGTAGGTTGGATGTGGTACCAGCAGTTAGTCTTGCAACAATATATCACCAAACATCTTAATCCCAAAATAATCTCTACAGCTACAAGACAGCCTGCTACAAGACTATCTATAAACGAAGATCCACAAATCTTAAGTTTAAAAAATCAATTAACAGAGGCTACACATAGGGAATTTCAAGAACGCCAAAGGCGTGAATCAGCAGAGTCTAGCATTCAAGCCTTAAGACAACAAAAACAGCAAGCCATAGCGAAGAATCAATACCTAGAAAATGAGCTACAACACGCAAGGCAGGAACACCAACAAGCAGCAGCAAAAATTACAGATTTAACAGCTACATTACAACAGGAAATACAACAACGCCAACAAGCAGAAGCCGAAAAGCAATATGCAGCAGAAGCTCTACAGAGACTAAAAAATAACTATAGTTGGAGCAATGTATTCAATAAATATTCAGAACCACAATCCATATATACACCAAAGGGCTATTATGTCATCAAAAGAAATCCATCAAGGAATGCCGTTATCATAAACACCAATGGAGCAAAATCTATAAGTGTAATTGGGTATTTGGATATGGATGGTCACAGATTTTATATGACTCAATGGAGCTGGCAACAATATCAAACGGGCAAACAACCCAATTGGGTACTGTTACGGTAATTAAAGCTAGAATTCTAAATAACTCGACTATCCAATTTTTTCTGCTTGATTTTTTTTATCGTTTCCACGCAGGGCATGGGAACGATTAGTGTAAGTGCATTCTTCAACGAGGCTGGTACTTGTTTAATTGCTTTTGTTTAATTTACAAACAACGCGGCTGGAATCTGTTTAAGCATCGAATGACGATATAATAACTGATTTTTAGCAATATCATAAGTTGCCGGATTGTTAGCATCGGTTATGATCTTACCACCAGTTAATAGCTTTTGATTAATTGGTTGTGGTGTTTTTAACATAACCATCATATCTTGCTTATATTGCGGAATAGGAATATTCAAATATCTAGGAATAATAGGCTTAGGCAAAGGATTGAGACTTGCAACTACAAAACTATTAATATGTTTCTCTGTACTTGGTTTGCGGTATACCACTATATAAGGAAGTTCAGCCTGTAACGTAGTTAAAAAATGTGCATAAAATCGAGGCTGTTCAAGATTTGCAAAGGTATTAAACACAGCGATCCCGTTCTTAGTGAGACAATGCTTTAGATCCCGAAACATTTCTCTAGTGATCAAATATTCTGGAGTACCATCACCATGAAATAGATCTACAACAACTGTAGTATATTCATCATGACATTGCTGTAAATAAGTTCGTGCATCAGCCTGAATAGTACGGACTTGTTGGGGATCAAACCCGAAGAAATCTTGAGCCGCTTGAATCGCAGCAGGATTGATTTCTACTGTAGTTACAGCAATCCCTCTCTTAGCAAAGCTCATTGGGACTATCCCAGCCCCATTACCTAACACCAAAGCCTTCTGCATACTTGGTATATACGCATAAGCCAAATTCTCCAAAGCATAAGTATAGAAGGTGAAAGAACGATGCTTTGCATCAGCTATATTTTGAGTTAAGCCATCCTGAAAATATAGATACCTAATATCTTGAGATGGGGACTCATTTCTTAGGATTTGTACCGTACCAAACATAGAGCGGTACACCGCTTCAGGCCGCCACCAGGTAAGGCTTTTAGAACGCGACCATATTTGTTTAATATATAAATCAGAACCTAAAAATAGCCCTATAGATGCCACAAGAGCGATATTGGTAACTATAATTAGATGATAACGATTTGTTACTTTATAAGCTGGATTATAAATTATAGCCACTGGTAATACAGCGAGAGTAATCGCAACCAAAAGTACTGATACAAAATTACTAAAAGTTGGAATCATCCAAAACGCTGTTACAATCACTCCTGCGACTGAACCTATGGTACTTACAAAGAATACATATCCAGCTCCCGCATCAGTTGCTGTATTTTGGTTCAAATTATCTATTAAAGTATCTTTTGAAGTATCTATTGAAGTATCTTTTGCAGTATCTGAAGCTGTCTTAGGATTAGGTGCTGTTTGGTGTAATAACAATGCTACTAATAACGGATTCATGGCTGATGTAGTCAATAAGGGTATAAAAAGTAGCATCAGACAGGCAATAAAAGCCCCAAAGACCAAATCAACCTGAGCCAGTTGGTAAAATAGATATGGATAGATAAGACAGGTAAGTACAATGGCGATTGCAGCAATTGCAGGCATGATCGCAAATAAAAATGTTAATTGTGTGGCATGGATTTGTTGATTGGCTGCTTTGATGGTTAAACGTCCACCCCACCAGTAACCTAATGCTAGAGATATGAGCGTGATTGAGAGTATGCCGCTCCAAATATATAGGCTGACCCCAAAATAGGGCATCATGATGCGGGAAGCTAACAATTCTAAAGCCAAAATTGCGCCTCCAGTTATAAAAATAATAAATTTTAGTAGCATAGGGATTGATAATTATCAGATTTTTAATATTTCTTTTAAGTACGATTAGCTTTAGATTAATCGCATCTACAACTATTTAGCAAGTTATAGGATGCGCTGAGGTACGAAGCGCATCATTGTGTTAAAGATGACATCAACATGTGAGTTAAAAGTGTTATATAATTCCTGACGAACATTCTTGAATAAATCGCTATCTGTTCCTAAAAAATTGGACAAAGTTGGACATCCAAAAATTAGGTAATTCGCTCT
>LFCU01000118.1 GCA_001044195.1 Candidatus Achromatium palustre | reverse complement strand
CCTATTCCAAATTAAAAAAGTGTAAACTACTTTTGGAAGGTAATGAAGGATGCCCTGAAAAGTTTATAATTTTGCCAATTCATCTCTTAGCAATTTAGAAATGTAATCAGGGATTTGGGCGTTTTCAGGCAAGCTTAGGGCATATTCAACTCGTTCCTGATCATGACTAAATAATAGCCAGGCACTGTTGTGAGGTTGCATTTCTACTTGTGAAGTAACTACAACAGTGATGTCTATGAACCAATTGATTTTGTACACACCTGTCTTAATCTGTGACCATTTAGTTCCAGCCTGACTGGCTAAAACTTCAGGATATCTAGTACATACGGCAACTAAATGATAAGTATCTTTGCTATGATCCTTATCTGTAAGCTTTTCAATACCCTTTTTGTAGCCTACATAATACCCTATGTGTTCATTAATGGCATTGGTATCTAGAGTTTCATGGTGGGATTTATAGGTCACTATATTGTGATCGGCTTGCGGATTCAGGCCATCTAATATTTGGTTTATCTTGGCATAATCGCTTAGATTTCCGATAACAAAATCGACACGCTGTGGTGTAACAGTGGTTTCAACTTCAGATTTGACCACGGTGCCGGAGCCGCCGAATTTATAGTTAAGTGTTGTACCTAGCAGTAGGTGCCATCTGGCAATGCCCTGTTCGTCATATAAGCCGAGCTGTTGACGCAAAAGATCGTTTTCCCTACGCAGTGCAGCAATTAATTCGTCCGTAACATGTCGATCTTGTTCAGCATAGCCAGTCTTGTGATGAATATAGACATCTATTTGCTGTAATTTTGTAGCCCATTCTTTGGCTTTAGTTTTACGTGGAGAAGCATTGTAACCAAAATGATAGATGGTATCGTAAGCAATATTAGATCTTACGATGGCATCGATTCCAGAACGAATAAAAATATTATTTTGGTCTTTGTGGCCCTCGATATAGCTTGCTATTTGTTTGAATGCTACGCCGCCACATAAATGCGTCAAACTTTTAAGTCCTATACCACATTCTCCGGTATTAGGGTTGGTATAGAACCATATTATTCCAGTACGAGATTTAGTGACTTGAATCTCTTCTTTTGCTACTAGATATTCAATTTCATCCAAGGTAATACTGTTGGGACGGGGGATAAAGTCAGCACCATCAAATATAAAACGTTCCATGCCCAGATCTAAGATCTTACCCATAGATTTTATGGATTCAGTATATCCTTTGCCAGCGTAGTAGCGGATGAATATGGAACAGATATTAGACAGGATTATTCTAACAGGCCCTCCTTTTTTATTAGGGCTTATTTTATCCACTTCCTCCAGAAAAATTTCCTTGTCTTTTAATAATTTATATAATTCTGTGTCCCTTATTTTATCCACTTCGACTTCGGTTTTTTGAACTTTTTTAATGGCACTGCGGATAGTATTGTGGTTTACCCCACACATTCTTGCCACACCACGGATATTTATTCCGCATTGGCGCGTAAGTTTATTCACCCAAAACTCAATTCCATTCTTTTCACGGTGCTGCATTACATCGTCTGCTTTATCTTTTTCAGACATAGTGTATCATCCTTACTGGTAAATATTTGTGTTATATATCATGGTTTAATAAATACCTTATAGTATTTTTGCTGGTTTTTTATATGACATTAAGATCGTGGTGTATAATTTGTGATTAACTACATTATAATATTGAAAATTCTTAACATTTCGAAACCAATTGAATTTACGTCATATCAATAAACTTTGCAAGCTAAAAAATAAATGCAATCTCATCATTGAAAAAATAGCTATTCGCCAAGATGCACAAGGCCGCTTTTGCCTGAATGACTTACACAAGGCCAGTGGTGGTGCAAAACGTCATGCTCCTAACGAATGGCTACGTAACAAGCAAACGATTGAATTAATTAAAGAACTTTCCAAGCCGGAAATTTCCGGTTTGGAACAAATTCAACCAGTTAGCGTTATTCATGAAGGTAACAACCAGGGTACCTACGTAGCAAAAGAATTGGTCTATGCCTATGCCATGTGGATCTCAGCTTGGTTTCACATTTTAGTTATCAGAACATTCGATGCTGTTGTAACTCAAGCCCTAAAAATGACTGAAGCCTTGACCTGGGACCAACAGCGTCAAGCAGGTAAAGAAGTAAGGGCCAACTTTACTGGCACCCTAAAAGACCACGGTGTAACCGGCTTCGGGTACGCCCAATGCACCAACGGCATCTATCGCCCCTTATTTGGTGCTACTGCTGCCAAACTGAAACAAGAACGCGGTTTAGATAAAAACGCTTCATTGCAAATATAACCTTGCAGGTAATATACTATGGAAATGACCATTGAAATACTAGATGAAGACCTAATGGAATTTGGTAAAGAATCAGTTTATCAAGAAATGCAAAATACTCTTAAATGGATGAAAATAAAAAATTCTTTTAGAAAAATTTCAAAAGAAATAGAATTATTAGATCAGGAAAAATATCATGATGAATTAGAAGCTATCAGAGAATTAGTATGGAAAGAATATAAGAAAGACATTATGTAATATGAAAATAGTTTTAGATTCAAACATACTCTTTGCCGCTTTAATCAGTGGCAAAGAAATATATATCGATATTCTTAAATCTCTGGATGTCTATGTACCAGATTTTATATTCGACGAATTGTCAAAATATCAGGAAAGAATCATTAAAAAGACCAAATTGAAAGATGAATTTCTTATTTTTATTAGGGAATTATTTTCTGAAATTACAGTTATCCCTAAATTGGCAGTATCACGGCAAAGCCATGAAAATGCTTTAACATTATGTAATGATGTTGATTCTAAAGATACAGCTTTTTTGGCGTTAAGCATCGAATTAAACATACCATTATGGACTAATGATAAAAAACTTATTCAAGGCTTAACAGCAAAAGGTTACAAAAAGATTATTACAACAGAAGAAATCTTTGAGTTAACCATAAAATAGCTCGCAGGGGGAAAAAGCAACGTAGCAAGATATGGCGCAATGACCAACCGGTATTGCGCCCCGTATGTATTTTCCCCATCACAAATATCAATAACGATAAGCTAAAGAGAGATAAACAAATGCAACTACCAATCATTATTGTAAAAATCATAAAATATAATTTGACTTTCCAATGATACCATATATAGTATCAATTGGAGGTGATAAAAATTCACACTATACTTGATACAAATATCATTTTTTCAGCATTGTATTCAAGATTAGGGGCATCACATCAAGTATTGCAAGCTGTGTTGGCTAAAAATATTCAACCTATATTATCAGTGACATTATTATTTGAATATGAAGATGTTTTGAAAAGAAATAGCGAAAAGCTTGGTATTAAATATTCTGATATTGATGCATTGCTGAATGTACTTTGTTATCTTGGTAAATTTCAAAAGATTTACTATTTATGGAGACCATTTTTACCAGATCCCAAAGATGACCACGTTTTGGAATTAGCAGTAGCATCGGGAGTTCAAACTATCACGACTTTTAACCGTACAGATTTTAAAGGTGTAGAAAAATTTGGTATAGAAATTATTTCACCTCAAAACTTACTGGAAAAAATAAAATGGGAACTTTAAGTTTAAGATTGCCTGAATCCATTCATCGTCATATTCGAGAAATTGCAAAACAGGAAGGAGTTTCTATTAACCAGCTTATTTCCTCAGCCATTTCAGAAAAAATATCTGCTTTATTGACTGAAGAATATATCGAAACACGTGTACAGTGTGCTGATATCAATAAGGTCAAACAAATTTTAGCTACCGTTCCTGATCGAAATCCTCTACCAGAAGATTTGCGATAACCACTGTGGGCAGAAACGTTTAGACCAAATAGAGGCAAACAAATGCAATTACCAATCATCATCGAAGAAATAGCTATTCGCCAAGACGCAC
>LFCU01000258.1 GCA_001044195.1 Candidatus Achromatium palustre | reverse complement strand
CGAACCGTAAGTTTATATATGATGTTGTATATTTCATATATTTTTCATGCAGGATTTAGGTTTAGTATACTTTTTGAGAACTTTTGACTGTCCAGGTGTTAACTACTTTTGGGGATAAATGAAGGATGCTAGTTTTAATGTGACAAAGTAGAACTAAGTAGTAGTCCAAAAATATTTTAACATTTTTGGCCCTAGTATCTTATTGATTTTTAGTAAAACAAAATGTTAAAAGACTTATGGGTATGTACTTAACGTAGTATAATCATACAAATTATCTTTATATTTGAATGGACGATTACGCTGCGTTAATCATACCTATTGAGCTTGATTTTCGCAAGGATAAGTTTTCATGCAAAAAATTATTTTTAGAGAATGCACCCTTGATCTTTTGGAAGAGAGCTTTGGTCTTGTTCAAATATTTGAAAATACTGTACTTACTACTTGGCAGGGTATATCTACAACTATTACTGAACACGAACAGGCGCATCTTTTACTACTGCGTAATGCTTTGCTATTAGGTGGTAATGCTTGGAATGAGGTAGAGCTAGAAAACAAATTCATCAGTCCACTTATCATGCTGACGCAGATCGATAATCCAACTTTTGCTTATTTTTTGGAGCGCACCTTAAGTTGTCAATTAGGTGAGTATGAATTAAGTGGTACCGTCGATGGTTTAATTGCTAGTGGATTTCGTAATCCTCATAAACCCTTTTTTTGTCTACATGAATATAAACGTGCCATAGATAATCAGGGTAATCCAGATGCCCAAGTGCTGGCCGCGATGTTGACAGCACGGGAATTAAATGGTGATAAGCAACCTATTTATGGTGTATTTATCATCGGCAGTATTTGGCAATTCATTGTACTTGAGCATAACCAGTATTGTTTAAGTCAAAAATATGATGCTTCGGCGATCCGCAAGGGTCAAGACGATGTGCTAGCTATTTTTCAGATGATGAAAGCTCTGCGTGAAATTATTGCGCAACGTTTATCATAAAGCCATCATTGGATCGTTCCCACGCTGGAGCATAGGAACGATCAAATTAAAGACCAGCTCGTAGCTCGTAGGTGCAATTAACGAAGTGTAATCGCACAAATTATCTTTTGTCATTTGAATGTACGATTACGCTTCGTTAATCGTACCTACCGTGCTGATCGTTGCAGCGGACAATTTACATCCATGATAACATGACACTCAATTTTTAATTAGGAGGAAAAATGCTTTTAATACCTAGATTCCCTGAGGGAAAAACAAGAAAAAAATGGTATACATTGGGTTTTATAGATGCTCTAATTTGGTCTGCTATCCTTATGTTTTTTGAAAATGTAGCACCTTGGTTAGTAGGTCTGTTTTTTCCATATAAAAACTTGCCACTATGGGCTGTTATATTTATTGCCTTGCTGATAGGTGCATTTTTTATATGGCTAACTATCTTTTTTTGGGAAACATTTATTTCTAATATACCCAAAGGCAAAATTAGATCTAAGTGGTTTTTAGCAGGCTTTGGTACAGGAACCTCACTGTTAATTTTTGATTTGATAAGTAAACTATTCTTTGTACATGATATTTTCACAATACTATCAAGTGATGGAAGTACAGAAACATGGTTTACAATATCAGTAACGATGACAATCGCTTTAGGTTTAGGAATTACCTTAGGTCATGGAATGTTAGCTCCACTTGGTAGCTTATTTGATAGAATTATTGGAAGAAATGACGAAGCAGACTAAAGTACTGAGACGTAATTTGGAAACTAGCAGCGTAGGAAAAAGTGTTAACTACTTTGGAGTGCCGATGAAGGATCTTGCGCCCTCTTATCATTCTAAAATCAAAACCAAACGCCCTACACAAGCTCGTAGGTCCGATTAACGAACTGTAATCGCACAAAATTATCTTTATGCCGTTTTAATGTACCATTACGCTTCACTAATAATCGTACCTTGCTGCACCAATGGTACCTACAAAGGATTATTTGGCAAAAATGCTAAACAATTGCGTGAGGATAGAAACTTACCAGCTAGAAAAAATGTAAGAAATTATATGGATATTGAAGAATTATTGTCGGTTGGTCTTTCTGAAATATTGACTAAAAAAGAAATCGAGATTAATGACATAACCGGCAACAAACCTTGTGCTGATTCTTGTTATCGTAATGCTAGTCAGGTTAAAAGTATTTTATAATCGATAGCCAGGTAGAGTGGGCAAACGATACGACTATTTGCCCGCCATACCTGCCTAAAAAATATAACAAATATTAAAAAGTCATAGAGTTCGAGAGAGGGGGGTATAACAACATGAACAACTACCAAGAACTAAGCATAATCCAACGTCCCCACGACCTCATCCAATGGTACATCCCAATCCTCAACCGTATGCCACTAGAACTTCAAACTCACCCTGGGACGGCGCGTCATGGATGGACTCTACAACCTACTAGAAGACCTAATCAG
>LFCU01000109.1 GCA_001044195.1 Candidatus Achromatium palustre | reverse complement strand
CGTCATCCGCTTTCATCATCAAATCGATGTCGCCACCCTATTTCGAGCTATATTACAAGTCAAAAAAGGTGAAATCATTAGGCTGTACCCTGCATAATATAGCCAAGCACCACACACCTTCAACGCGAAAGGTGCGCAGTGCGCACCCTACTAGCTACATTGCATACTAATTATAAGATCGGCCAGATCAATGTAGATTATTATGTCCCGGAATTTAACCTAATCTTGTATTGTACTGATTGTAATATGCAGACAGGTAGGGTGGGCACAGCCTCATCGTACCCACGTAGGATTGTCAAATAATTTGTCCTTGTTCTTTGGTGTGCGTGGGCAAACGATACAGCCGTTTGCCCACCCTACCTGGCTTCTTTTATAATCAAAAAATTGTAGTGCCTTACTTTTTTAAACTTCCCTTTATTTACAAATCTTTCAATCTTTTAGTCATCTAATAGTCAGCATAGAAGTCGGTGTCAGGGGGAAATGCTAGATTACTTGATACCTTAAATTTTACTTTACTATTTGACAATAAGAAATCTTTATTATCTGTATAAGTTTCAACATTATCTGCTGGCATTTCTTCTTCTTTATTATTACTTATAGCTAGTTTATTAGCTATTAAGATATTGTACAACATCGTTGCGGCATCATAAGTATGCTTATTGGTTAAAACCCTAATTTTTCCTGTAAATCGGCCTTCTTCTTTGTTTTTTGTAATAATATTTTCTGTAATTTTTATAATAGTATCTACAAATTCTTTATATTTAAACTTGGATTTAGGATGTCGAAAAATAAATTTTAAAAAGAGTTTTAATACCTCAATTTGAGATGGTTTTCTTATGGGGATACCTCTTTTAGAAAAAGATGCTTTTTCAAGTAAAATACGTAGATAATTTTTTTGAAAAGAATTAAATTGTAAAAAAAACGATTTAGAATTGATTTCCGTTGAGTAAGAAGTGAATTGCATAATATTTTTAGGCTGTTTTGTTGGACTAAGAAATTCTAATTCAGTAGTATTAGCCTTATTTCTTTTTAAATATTGATATATTTTATAAGGGAGGTCTGAAATATAAGCAATTAAAGAATCTATATAAGTATAATTTCCACCTCGATTATATCGTAAATTTAATGTAATTGTTCTAACATCTGCCTGAGTAGCTTTTTTGAAAAACATATCAATAATAGCCAAAAAATCAGGATGATTAAAACTAGGTACTATTAATAGAGCATGATCTTTATTTATAGAAAAATAATCTGAATGATTTTGAAAATCTTGAGTATAATTATTATCCTCTTTCTTAAAAATTAGCTTTGTTCGTAAAATTTGCTTGCCTCTCTTAAAAGAAATAGGTATCGAAGAGGCATTTGAAGGCAATCCCATTAAGGTCCAAAAATATCGATTTAGAATAAACCTGCTTCCTTCAGTATATTGACTATCTTTAGTTTCAACGGGAATTAATTGAGTAATTATTTTAAATATTTCATCTGGCTTATAACCCATAATTGATAAAATTTTATCTCCTTTTTTTAAGCCTTGAGAAGAGATCAGCACTTTTAGTTTTTCATCTGTCCATTTTGTATATAGAGGTATAGTTTCTGTTTCTTCTAAAGATATGTAACTATGGGAATCCTCAAAATTTGCTATAACCATTTGCAGAAGATATTTAAAAATATGTTTAGGTAACGCATGCTTAATATGCGGTAAAACTTTTTTTCGAATAAAGATATTTATTTCAAGTTTAAAGAACATTTTGGCTGTATTATTATCTATATCAAATAAAGGATGATTATTAAAGAGTATATTTTTAAATTCTTCTAAGTCAGCCTGCATCGCTGTTGGACTTAATATTGTTTCAGAGATAATTTTATATTGTTTCATTTATTAGACATTATACGTGACTAGTCCAGTCTGATGTTTGAATATAACATCATAATTATATTCATTATTTCTATAATAGTTGTAAGGTCTCACAATAGAAAATTTACAAGCAAATTTTTCAAATTGACACTATCAGACTATCTCTAAGGTAAAAGATAAAATTTTGAGACGATTTTAGAGGATAGCATAATAGAATTGTTTTTAAATAACATAATGTTAGTTGATGAATTAGACTGAACCAGTGCCCCCAAGGTTGGACTTTAAGATAAATTTAGAATTGATTTTTGGCCCCAATTATTCTGATTTGCTATCCAATAAACGATTTCAATATAGCTATTATTTTTTTACCATCGCCAAAAGTATAGGAACAAACATCTATAGTAGCTATGTTATCCATTAAACTTATAAATTGCCATAACTCTCCATTAGTGACTACACCATATACAGTAGGAATATTATTGTTTTTACGATCATTAAATATCCGAGCGGCTTCCATTTCTGCTATACACTGGGGTAACGCTTCTCCTAAGTCACCTTTCTTAGCTTCTACTAATACAACAACCGGAGAAGTTATATATAACTGGTTGTTACTTTTACTTATTAAACCATCTGGTGCACCCGTTAACCCTTTACTATTATCTACATTAAAAGTAGTCCCTAAGAAAAAGCTTATAGGTATATGCTCACATAACTCAATTAATACTTGGTCCACTATTAATGCTTGCCTAGCAACTTCCGTACTTATAGTAATAGCTTTGGTATAGGTTTTTTCCATTGTCTCTATAAACCATTGAGATACCTCAATCGGTTCAATACTGCTATATATTTTATTAACTTCATTGATTACTATACCTAATTCTTCATTTATTTGATCTAAAGTCTTAAAATCACTATAAGCCATTAACGAGTTCCATATACTACTATGGTTTTACCTTTAACCCAGATTAGGCCACCATCCTCTAAATTTTTTAGAACCCTTCCAGCCATTTCACGTGAACAGCCTACAATACGTCCTATCTCTTGACGTGTTATGCGAATCTGCATCCCATCAGGATGCGTCATGGCTTCAGGTTGCTTGCAGAGATCTAACAAAGCTTTGGATATGCGTCCTGTAACATCTAAAAAAGCTAAATGGCCTACTTTGGAGCTAGTATCAAGCAGGCGACGTGATAGTTGCTTTCCAATTAAAAATAATATATCTTTGGCGTACGAACTCAATTCTGTGCCTAATAAATAGTCTAAACGTTTGTAAGTTATTTCTGCAACTTGGCAATCAACACGAGCCCGAATTATGACACTGCGCTTAGGTTGCGGCAAAAATAGACCCATCTCGCCAATAAATTCGCCTTTATTGAGATAGGCTAGAATAATTTCATGGCCATCTGTATCTTCTATCAAGGCAGACACGGAGCCTTCGGTTAAGTAGTATAGAGTTTCCGCCGGGTCTCCTTGATGCACGATTTCGGTGCCTTTGGAATAACGTCTCCGATGACAGAAGGATAGAAAAGGTTGTAGCCAATCTGGTTCGCGTGGTGGTTTTATAATATTCATTGCAAATTTGTAAACTATTAAGTGCTTGCTACTACAGTATTGGCAAGGTAATTATATTGTAGTAGGGTACGCCGCAGCGTACCTTTTGTGCCATTTTTATTATCTGGCGGTAATGTATTAATGTAGGGTGCGCATTGCGCACCATAATTTCATTTGAAGGAATAGGTGCGCGATGCGCACCCTACAGTCTGGCAAAGCATCGTAGGTTGGGTTGATAGTCGTATCATCAACCCAACATAAAAAAACCGCTTCTATAGATAATAGATAATGTTGGGTTGACGATGAAGCCATCAACCCAACCTACGG
>LFCU01000125.1 GCA_001044195.1 Candidatus Achromatium palustre | reverse complement strand
CCTACATATATCATACGAAGCTAAAAGTCAATATCAGAAAACTGGATAGTCGAGTTATAGAATGCCTGATATTTTAAAGAAAACATTATGAGACAAGATCAAGAAAACCTTATAAAATTTGCTCTTACAGTCAATGCCCTGCAGTTTGGAGACTTTATACTCAAATCAGGTCGGTCTAGTCCCTATTTCTTTAATACAGGTCAGTTTAATACTGGCACTGGATTAATGCAATTAGGACAGGCTTATGCTCATTCTATTAATGCCTCCAAAATTAAATTCGATATGCTATATGGCCCTGCATATAAGGGTATCCCTCTAGTAGCTGCCACTGCTATTGCTTTTGCCGCGCAACATCATCGTGATCTTCTTTATGCTTTTAATCGCAAGGAAATAAAGGATCATGGCGAAGGTGGACAGATTGTGGGCAGCCCTTTGCAGGGACGAGTCTTTATATTAGATGATGTAATTTCTGCTGGTACCTCAGTACGAGAGTCAATAGCAATACTCAAGGGTAATGGAGCCACGCCTGTAGGAATTGCAATTGCTTTGGATCGCCAAGAGCAGGTGCTTGACTTAAGATTTGAATCAACATTGCCTATTATTTCTATATTAAAATTAGAGGATATTATTGAATATTTAGAGAAGCTACCTTTTTATGCTGAAGATTTGCAACGCTTACATGCTTATCAAGCACTTTATGGTACAATTACACAGACTCATAATGCTATTTGAGGCTACAGGCCGCGTAGCAATCCTGAAGTATTGCAGGATCACCACCAGACATATAAGCATTTTCACTTAAACAGCGTCGCCATAATCGTCCACCTGGTTGACCATAAAATAGCCCCAAAAGATGCTTGGTAATACGAGTTATAGGTATACCTTTACTCACTTCCTGCTGTATCCAGGGTATAAGCCGTTGTATTAATTCCTGCCTAGTCAAATCAAAAGCAGGTTTATCAAAGATATAAGAATCAGCCTGAGCTAAAAGCCAGGGATTATCGTACGCAGCACGTCCAATCATGACTCCATCTACGCTAGATAGGTGTGAAGATGCTGCTTGTAAATCCTTAATACCACCATTAATAATAATCTTTAACGCTGGAAAATTCTGTTTTATAGCATAAACCATAGCATAATCAAGAGCTGGAACTTGCCTATTTTCTCTAGGACTAAGGCCAGATAGCCAAGCTTTACGGGCATGAATAATAAAAGTTTTACAGCCTGCTTGCGAGACTAATTCTATAAAATGTGCTAGTGCAGCATAGCTATCTTGATGATCTATCCCTATCCTATGTTTGACAGTAATAGGAATGGTTACAGTAGCCTGCATTGTTGCCACACATTCTGCTACTAGTTCTGGTTGCAGCATAAGACAGGCTCCAAAACCTCCAGCCTGAGCACGGTCTGATGGGCAACCTACATTGAGATTCACAGCACTATATCCCCATGATTCAGCAAGTTTAGCACAATGCGCTAGAGTTTTAGGATCGTTGCCACCTAGCTGTAGTACTAATGGTAATTCTATAGGATCAAAAAATAGAAATGGTTGTGGATCGGTATGTAATAGAGTATTAACTGTTAGCATTTCGGTATAGAGTACTGTATGTTTAGTCAACATGCGAACGCAATATCTAAACCAGCGATCAGTACGATGTAGCATTGGAGCAACAGCAAGTTTATAATTAAGTTCTTGCATCATGAGTTGGTTTTTGAACCTTTGTTGACAACATTATGCATTCATATTTAAAATCATAGCATAAAAATGATAAGAATAATGGCATCCTTCTTATGTTTGCCTAAAGTTATTTTACACTTACTTTTATAATCGTTTCCACAATCTGGATATGAACGATAAAATAGACATTATTCGAAATCCTTTATCAGCTTAACAAGCATCAGGCAATTATTAAGGTGTAGATTCCTGCTTCCGCAGGAATGACGAAGTGGCGGGATTCCGTCATCCCTGTGAAAACAGGGATCCAGTGAGAATAGGAATGATGTGGATTCCT
>LFCU01000147.1 GCA_001044195.1 Candidatus Achromatium palustre | reverse complement strand
TAACTTATATTATAGCACATTTTATTTTGGAGGTAGGTGTTTGTCCAAAGTCCAAAAAGAATCTGAATAAAAATTTTGGCCATTAAAAACTGCTTTCAACAAAAATTATGACTGAACCAACATCTGTTAAGACTAATTTTATTCGCCAAATTATTGATGAAGACTTGCGTACTGGCAAATGTACTCAAGTCGCAACAAGATTTCCGCCCGAACCAAACGGCTATCTCCATTTAGGGCATGTCAAATCCGTATATCTTAACTTTGGTATCGCCGAAGATTACCAAGGAAACTGTAATCTCCGGTTTGACGATACTAATCCTCACAAAGAAAGTATGCAGTTTGTAGAATCAATCATGGAAGATGTGCGATGGTTAGGCTTTTATTTAGGTGAGCGCATCTATTACGCATCAGATTATTTTGAACGCCTCTATGAATTTGCTTTAGAACTAATTGATCAAGGATTAGCTTATGTAGACGATTTAACTTCCGAAGAGATTAGGGAATATCGGGGCACCCTTACTAAACCAGGTCGCGAAAGTCCCTATCGTAATCGCACTCCTACAGAAAATCGCGACTTATTCCAAAGGATGCGTAATGGCGAATACTTAAGTGGTACTAAAGTTCTGCGAGCTAAAATCGACATGGAGTCACCCAATATTAACCTACGAGATCCAGTACTCTATAGAATTCGACATGAAGTTGTCCATCACCAAACTAAGGCCAATTGGTGTTTATATCCTACTTATGACTATACTCATCCCCTATCCGATGCTTTAGAAGGTATTAGCCATTCTCTCTGCACTTTAGAATTTGAAGACCATCGACCTCTATACGATTGGGTATTAGAGCATATAAGGGTTCCGCATCGCCCCCAACAGATAGAATTTGCGCGACTTAATATGGAATATACTATATTAAGTAAGCGCAAACTGACACAATTAGTAGAAAATGGAATTGTAGAGGATTGGGATGATCCACGAATGCCGACTGTAGCAGGTTTAAGACGACGTGGTTACACACCAACCGCATTACGTACCTTTGCACATCGTATTGGAGTTACTAAATCTGATAGTATAGTAGAACTTTCTATGCTCGAAAATTGTCTGCGTGAAGATTTGGATGCTCATGCACCACGGCGTATGGTAGTATTGAATCCACTGAAACTTATTATAGATAATTATCCAAAAGAGCAAGTAGAATACTTAGATGCTCCTAATCATCCCAAAGATAAAACATTAGGTACACGTAAATTGCCTTATGGACGTGAAATATATATAGACAAGGCAGATTTTTGTGAACAGGCCCCTAAAAATTATAAACGCCTAATCTTAGGAGGCGAAGTCCGGTTACGCAATAGTTATGTGGTACGATGTGATACTATTGTTAAGGATGATCAAGGGGAAATACAAGAGTTACACTGCTGTTATGATCCTGAAACTCTTGGAAAAAATCCTGTAGGCCGTAAAGTGAAAGGAGTTATTCACTGGGTTGCAGCCTCTCATGCTATACCCATGGAGATTAGGCTATATGAGCGATTGTTTGCAACAGCAACTTTAGAAAGCTCTAAAAATATTCCAAAGAATAAAAACTCTAAAGACAATAATTCTAAAGACGAGGATAATCCACTCATAGCCAATTTAAACCCAGACTCCCTAATTGTCCTAACTCAAGCATTAGGAGAACCAAGCCTAGCAACTACGCAACCTGAAGCCAGATTTCAATTTGAACGCGAAGGATATTTTATACGTGATAAACTCTTTGGACCAGAAGGCAGACCCGTCTTCAATCGAGCAGTAACATTACGCGATACCTGGGCAAAAATTAAAACGCCATAAACTCACAAAATAAAAGCCATTTACTGCATATACACCTTAAGAGGCTATAAATGAATTTAGATAAATTTCTAGACCGCATCCTAGAATTACTGATCAATCCAGCTAAACAATGGACACTGATACTAAATGAAGGAACGCAAGAACTGCACATCTACCGCTATATAGCGATGCACATACTGCCTATAATTATCCTAAATGTTGGAGCCTACTTTGCAGGAGCCGCACTTGTTGGAATCAAAGCACCTGGTGCTACCAATGGTACTTATCTATCTCCAATAACCGCATTTTTTATCAGCCTCCTTATGATCGCCACATATATAGGTGTTGTCTTTGTAGGTTCCAAAATAATCAGTTTAATAGCCTCAAGCTTTGACTCCCATGTAAATGAAACTAATGCCTTTAAACTTACTGCCTTTTCTATGTACCCATTATTTATCTTTGGCAGTTTACACTTTATTCCTGGGCTTAAAATTGGAACTTTGGCTGGCTGTTATGGCATTTATCTATTGTATACAGGCTTTCCTATTTTAGCTGCAACTCCAGCAGAAAAAAGCGCAGGTTACACCCTAGTCGTATCCTTAGCTATTATAGGGATGCTTGCCCTTGCTTTCTCTTTGATTAATACCATCACAGGCGTTGCTCCTACGTTTCGAGTAGGTCTGTAAGACTTGAGCTAATAAACTAATAGATACTAATATAGCTACTGATATGCTCGAAATCCTCCAAACAATCTTACAAGCTCTGCTTGTTGCCGCTATTCCTATAGTGTTAGGGCGCATTTTGCAATCAGCACTACAAAAAATGGTTCATAAAGAATACTTTCAGGTTCCCATAATAACCTTACTAGCCAAAACTCAAGGCACTATTGTTGGATTGCTGCTGATATACCTAAAATTTGACCAGCAATATTTTGATCTAGAACAGATGTTTACAATTGGTGGTCCCTGGGATCTAACACTTACGCAGTTCTTTTTAGAACGCGCTAACATGTTTACATATAACATCTTTTCTGTAATTCATCTCCTCACTCAAATGCAGACTGATGCAGGCTGGATTGCAGGCTTTGCTATTATTCTGTTGCCATTAATACTACTATTTATAAATTTAATGTTGTGGCAACACCAAGATGCGTTACGGGCTTTACTGGCTAGTGCCATCATTGCTTTATGGACTACCTGGGTTGTGGTATATATAGTCGCAACCATTTTTTGGATTGTGCATTTATTAAATGTATGGACTCTTATCTTACTACTTATATATATTAAATATACTAGTGATAGTAGAGATACAGAAAGCTGGTGGCCTTGGTAAAACAACTTAATAAAATTTACTGTTTTACTCGACTATCCAGTTTTTTTTTGACTTGACAAATTTGTAGGGCGGGAGAGCGAAGCGATCCCGCGTATGACCAGCATGTCAATCGGCTAACTGGTGCAAATCCAGACTGACCCTTGGGAGAAGGGAACAGATAGGTAAAAGCAAGGGTGTCCGAAGAAAACTTCTGTGTACGCAATGCAGGGAAAACACCGCACCAGCGGACGGGGTCTACATGGTTGGTCAATGAGGAATCTGAAAGAAGCTTCAGGCAAATGGAAAAGTAAAATAGACAGAAGAAACCTATTTGCTTATTGGTAAAGATTCTTTGGGAAGCTCCCGCTTTAGGATTGGAGCAAATAAGTAAATACTACTTTCTTTTGTGAGGAGCCGTGTACGGACCTGTACGCACGGTTCTTTGGGCAGTCGGGAGCTTTGCTCCCGACGGGTGCATTCCCAAAATATGACCCCCCATAAAAAACTATAAATATCTTATAGTTATATGAATTTTTAAAGGTTGTGGCCCAAAGGTTAGTGATATTTAGACGTATATACTTAAATTATATAGTAATTTTTGTCTTTAAATCACTAAAACTTGAACCACTACCCACAATTTAAACATAACGCTTAGGGCGAAATACTTGGATTAACTGTTTCAACTTTTGTAAATCATCAGGCAGACTATATTTACTATAGCGTAACCTCATATATAAACCAGTTATGGTATTAATTTCAGACTTTATATCAGGACGATTCCTCATCACACGTTTAGCAAAATCTTGAGGCCCTTCATAATTAAGACGGACAAGACCAATACGAGACAAACGTCTTTCAAAACGTTGATATAAACGCACGATAATATCTGTCGCTTGCGGTTTTTGATGTGCCAATATAAAGGCTACAATTGCCAATACACCAAAACATATTAATACTACAAAACTAACGATACCAACATGATCCAAAAAACCTAATCCCATAAAATCCAATAACCGATCCTGCTGTTTATTATCATAACCTAACACCCAAATATGCCAACGAGTATTGATCGCATCCCAAGTCAGGCTTGCTGTATGCAAAATGCGCTCTAATAATGGAAAATTTTTAGAACGAAACGCAACTGGAGAGCCAATATCTCCAAGATTATTAGCGATAGAATTTTGCACTCGCTCTGGAGCTACTACAGCCGTAGGATCTACACGTACCCATCCAGAACCCTCTAGCCATACTTCCGACCAAGCATGAGCACTACTTTGGCGAACCAAATAATATTTACCTAATTCATTGTATTCACCGCCTAAATACCCTCCAACCACTCGACTAGGGATGCCAGCTAAACGCATCAGCAATGAAAAAGTACTAGCATAATGTTCACAAAAGCCAGCCTTCGTCTCAAATAAAAACCTTTCAATCTCATGAGGTCTTAATGCAGGTGGTGATAATGTATAAACAAAACCTTGGCTACGAAAAAATGCTAAGGCTTGAGCAACTATCTGGTCTGGTTTGCCATGCGCTTTTTGTTGCCAAGTTGCGATTAAGTTTTTAAGACGGGGACTAAACTTCTTTAAGGGAAGCTGTAAAGCGGCTATTCTGGTTTGCGCATCAAGTGCTCCAGTTTGGTAATCTGTAAAGGAGACTAAAAAGAATTGAGTACGCTGATCTATTGGATTTTTGCTTAATAACCGCAAATCGGGCTGTAATTTAGTACCTTTAGGAGCTTTAGCAGGAAGATCCAGTGCTAACACCCAGCGTTTACCATTTGGTTCTAAAATAATACGGTACTTGACTTTCCCTTCACGTTTGGTTATTTGATCTGGTGGCAGATATTTAGGCGCACTACCATGCCAATACAAACCTTTGGTACGCCAAAATACCAAACCACGCCAATACAGTTTAGACGCTGGTAATGGCGGGGACTGTAACTCTGCTCTAAACGCTACCTCTTGGGATAAAACTAGTCTACCTATAGCTCCTGGTAATATATAATTTTCAAGACCGCTACGCCCGCTAAGACGATCCAGCTTTAAATGCAAACTCCACAGGGGGGAAGACAGTCTTGGAAACAATATAAACACCACCAGCATAAGGGGTAAAGCTTGGGCTACTAGACGTAGTGCCAATTTAAGTACTTCTATTCTAGGCAAGGGTTTGGCTCTTTGAGCCTGTATTAGGGTGGCAAACAATGCTACTGTTAAAGGCAGCATATATAAGGATTTAGGTAGAGACTGGTTGAGCAAGAATTGCAAAACGATCAAAAATAAGCCAACTAGTACTGTGCTATTAAAGTCTTTTTTATTACGAGTTTCCAATAGTTTAAGACTTAATAGCATCGTGTATAAGGCAATCCCAGCTTCATAGCCTACTAAAGTACGGTAATATCTTAAGATAATGGCCACACCTAATAGTAATAGTACTGGTGGTAGCCAACGGATGTTTTTGAGCCATGGGCTAATAATGCCTAGGAAGTACAAACTGTAAAATACAGCTATAGCAACGGTTAAGCCTTTAGAAAATTCAGGAAATAATGGAAGCGAAATAAAAAGTAGTACCACTCCCAAATCAAACGCTAAACCAGAAGTTGGAGCTGAATCTTGTGTGAGATTTGAAGTTATTGATAAATTTTGCGTGTTGGCCAATTTAGCAATCCTGCTTAATGTTGTATTTTATAACTATTAGCGTAAGGTTCATTTATTTAAAATTCAGTTCAGTAAAATATAACTTGACTATTTAAATTTCAAGAATTCAGAGTCCATCGAACTCGATAGTTATAAATCGTATTTCATAACAAAAATACAAAATCCTCCTACTTCTTCACATTAAGGAAAAAGTCGACATCCCAAATTGTAAAATTATGTTAAATTTACTCCTTATCGAATTTTTATGGGTTAATCCCTGATGTTTTAAGGGAGCCAAGGTAGGGTGTGGGCACGGACTCATCGTGCCCACGCAGAATTGCTAAATAACTTATTCGCGTAGGCAAACGATACGACCGTTTGCCTACCCGACCTGACTGGTTCAGTCTGATGTTTGAGCATAACATCATAATTATATTGCATTATTCTTATGATAGCACGTAGGATGCGTAGCCGAAACCCATCATTTAAATAGCTTAATGTTATTTTGATGGGTTTTGCTTTGCTCTACCCATCCTACGGGCTGTTCTGCAATATACCCAATTCTATCAATAAGACCTGATACATCTCGAATATATCTTCCTAATCTATCTACATACAGTTAACAGTACCCCATACTATATCTTCAAATATATCAGCAAAATGCAGTTTAGCTTGTTGACTTGCACAGTTTATTGCTAATGATTCTTGAGATGATGTTAATTGTCCTAATTCCCATATTTCATTATTAATGCGATGAAAATAGTCAATCTTTGGTTGATTGGAATTTACTAATAGATAATAACGTAATGATGAGATATTGCGGTATGCTAACCATTTTTCGCGGCGATCAGTTGTAGCAGTAGACTTGGAAAGTACTTCAGCTATCAAACAGGGTTGGTCTTTAAAATAGGGATCATTATCCTTCAGATCACAGCACATAGATACATCTGGATAGTAAAATCTTTTTCCTTGTTGAACACGAATTTTCATGTCACTCATAAAGATACTACAGTTTGTACCTCTGGTAGCAGCACGTAATTGAAATGCAATATTTAGAGCGATTTTATTATGTCGTTCACTAGCACCAGCCATAGCAAATATTTCACCATCTACATATTCATGGCGTATATTTGCTTGCGATTCTTGAATTAAGTATTCGTTTGGACTTAGATATTTGAGTTTTAAAAGTTGAGTCATGTTTCTTGTGTTCAACTTTAAGCTATGGAATTATGCGTAACTTCTCAATAATGGCAATTTTTAATAGTATGTGCGTTGCTGTCAAATAAGATGATATGCTTGGGATATTTACGATACTCAATGGATCTGGTCACTCATAACTTTCTACTGCTCCTGAAGGTATTCATTATATATGATAGCTAAAATCGGGAAGTTGTTTGAGGTCAGATCCATAATACCATTATGTTATGGACAACTACGAGGCCGAATACGGCCTAAAAGTACCCAATCCATACGGCCATTTTCATATTTGATAGGAATTTTAGGGCCTATCTTACGATAGCGTTCTGGTGCAATTTTCTTTGCCATCAAATTAATGTTTTCTGATGGCGGAAATCTTTTAACATTCAGTGCTTTTGCTGGATACCAATGTCCTTTATTTTTTACATCAAGTTTAACAAGATTTAATTGAATCCAGGCTCGTTTTTTAATGCTATCAATCTGCACTAGAAACCGTTCATCCTCACGCTTAATAATTTTAGCAGCGTAGCATTTGTTATCTCGATAAACACCCAGCAAATCCCCTACACGCAAATATAGATTTTTCGGGACCTGATTAAATTTTCGACGTGCTCTGGCACGAATGTGTTTCATTCTTTCACTAGCACGGCTACGTGCGGCGTTACGACGTTCTGCCGTACTTTTAGCGGGTGTATTTGTTGCTGCAATCTTCAAAACTTTAATAGATGATGCAACATCATTTACACCCTTTTTAACTAGACAGGCTTGATCTTTAGTAAAAGTCCAGCTACGCCCCTTAAATCCAGCATGTTCGTATACTATTACTTTGTAGCCTTTGGCAATTTTGATCCCTGAAATATCATCATTGCGAGCACCTTTCTTGATCAATTTTTGCATGTCATAGTTACCTTCGGCTAGACCTACTTGGTAACCACCAAAGGAGCAATGTTGATATATAGTGACAGGTTTTGCAGCAATAGTTGTACTGAATAATAAAGCAATACACAAAAATACATATTTATACATAAAATAGCACCTTTTAAGGTAAAATCTTGTAAAATTTGGCATTCTTCATTTGATGCCTAAAATTGTTAGGATTGTAATTCCTGTGATCTGATATTCAAACGATTCAGAGTAAAAATTATTTTTTACTCTGAATCGTTTATTATTGAAAAGTTACAACATTACAACTTAGCAACCATAACAAGAACACTTGCAGCTATAGTTGCCAGGACTATTACCTAAGATTTTGGCAGTATGTCCATCACATGCATCACGACACCAGGAACCACATTGCTCTATCCATTTTTTAGGACAACGTCCTGTCTTCCATGTCTTATAGGCACCTTGAGGTTCGTTTCCTGGGCATACCCGCCTACAATTCATGTTTAAACTGTGGTTATCACATATCTTGTAACAACCAGCTTGTGCTAAACTACCTATACCAAAGGATAAAATAAATGCAACTAAAAACAGAAATTTCTTCATAAATTTTTCTCTAGTAATGTATAAGAATAAATTCTGTTTTACAGCCTTTCATAATTTCTAATTATTGTCAATTTTTTTTTGATTTTAAAAGTATTACACTGATTTTAATAGATAAAAATTTTAATTTTTTATGTCAAAGTTAATCGATATAATAGACATTATCCGAAACATTCTACCAGTTCAATAACGATAAGGTGAAAATTGAGGTTTCGGATAATGTCTATTGATTGAGATGCAGCTTCAATCGAATATGCATCACCAAAGCCCAACTTGCTAAGATTATGTTAGTTATAAAGCCTAAGAATGACCATTGAGCTAGGGATAAAGTAAAGATTTCTAGTTCTTTGCTGGCGCAATTACCTGTGGCTGCAAACAGGGTGGGGCTAATTCCCCCAAGCCATATCACCATTAATTCAATAGCATTGGGTTCTGCTGGAGAACAGGAAAATTCATCGCCAGGTTGAGCTTGGAGCCACACTTGATAACCTGCCGTTATAGCTCCAGTCAGTGCTATTAATATTACTAAAGCTCCAAAAATAAAGGTTGCAAAACGTGGATAAGATAAGAAGCCGATAATACCAAAGATAGCTATCAAGAAGTATAGGATTCTTTGGAAGACACATAGATAACATGGATGCAGGTGCAATATTGCAGTGAGTACTAAACTAGCTATAGCTAGAGTAAGGCTGCCTAGTGTTAGTAAAAGCCAAAGCCGTTTGGGGGTGATAAATTGCATAGTGTGAGATCTTCTATGTAGGGTGGGCACTGCCCACATTGTAACATGGGTAGAGCTTAAAGCGAAACCCATCATATCTATACTATAATAGTTTAACTATCTAATTGTTCAAGCCTGATTCTTACAACAGAACCCTTTACATGCTCCAAGGTTTCAATACGCTGAATGGCCTTATTCATACAAAGTTCTGTTACTTCATGAGTTAGCATAATCAATGGAACCCACTGTGCTCCATCTGGTTGTTCTTTCTGCTGAATGGCTTCGATACTAATACCTTCAGTAGCTAGGATACTAGCTATGCCTGCCATAACCCCTACCTTATCTTCTACATTTAGTCTCAAATAATAAGCCGTCTCTACCTGTTCTATAGATAAAATCGGTAGATTTGACATTTCTTTAGGTTGAAACGCTAAATGCGGCACTCGATGTTCTGGATCTGTTGTAAGAGTGCGGACTACGTCTACTATATCAGCTACTACGGCTGAAGCTGTAGGTTCGGAACCAGCTCCAGCTCCATAATACAGGGTTGATCCTACAGCATCCCCTTGAACTAGGACGGCATTCATAACTCCATCGACATTTGCTAATAGGCACGGTTCTGGGATTAACGCCGGGTGTACTCTTAGCTCTATCCCTGTATCCACATGCTTGGTAATGCCAACTAGTTTAATTCGATAGCCTAGTTCTTGAGCGTAGGCTACATCTATTGGGTCTATATGGTTTATCCCTTCCGTATAGACCTTATCAAACTGTAACGGTATGCCAAAGGCAATAGATGCCAGAATAGTAAGTTTATGTGCGGCATCAATACCCATAACATCAAAAGTAGGATCAGCTTCTGCATAACCACAGGCTTGAGCTTCGGCTAAAACTTCCTCAAAATTGCGACCTTTGGTACGCATTTCGGTGAGGATAAAGTTGGCAGTACCGTTGATAATACCAGCGATCCAGTGGATGTGATTGGCAGTTAAACCTTCGCGCAGGGCTTTAATAATCGGGATGCCACCTGCTACTGCCGCTTCAAAGGCAACTGTTACTCCCTTATTTTGTGCAGCTTTAAAGATCGCATTGCCATGTTTGGCGATTAGGGCTTTATTGGCGGTAACTATCTGCTTGCCATTTTCGATAGCCTTTAGGATTAAGTCTCGTGCTATAGTATCGCCGCCTATTAGCTCGACAATTATTTTTACTTCAGGATCATTGACTACGGCCCAAGCATCTTTGCTAATATGAATAATTTGATCTAAGCCATGAATCAAATTTGGGTTGAAATATTTAGCAGCAGCATGGCTGATTTGAATACCGCGTCCAGCACGTCTTGCGATCTCTTGGGCATTGCGAGTTAGTACATTGACTGTACCTCCGCCTACAGTGCCTAGTCCTAGTAAACCAATTTTGATAGGTTCCATATTATTTTGTATCAATATTATAGTATTTTATGGTGCGCAATGCGCACCCTACATTCTGACAAAGTAGAATTAATCTGTGGTAATTAAATTATCTTGCCGAAACATATCCCTGATACCTCGTATAGCCTGCCGAGTTCTATGTTCATTTTCAATCAAACTAAACCGTACATGATCATCCCCATATTCCCCAAAGCCTATACCAGGAGATACTGCAACTTTGGCTTCCGCCAAAAGCTTTTTAGAAAATTCTAAAGAACCCATAGCAAGATAGGGTTTAGGAATGGGTACCCACACAAACATGGTTGCTTTGGGCTTTTCTATTGTCCAGCCGATGTTATTTAAGCCATCACACAGAACATCACGCCGCAATTGGTACATGTCACGAATCTCACTGACACAATCTTGTGGGCCTTCTAAAGCAGCAATAGCAGCTACTTGGATGGGGGTAAAGGTGCCATAATCAAAGTAGGATTTTAGTTGTGATAGAGCAGAGACTAGCCTTTTATTGCCACACATAAATCCAATGCGCCATCCTGGCATGTTGTAACTTTTAGATAGGGTAAAAAATTCTACTGCTATATCCAATGCCCCTGGTACTTCTAGTACCGATGGCGCACGATAGCCATCAAACACCAAGTCAGCATAGGCGAGGTCATGAGTAAGCCAGATGTTGTATTCTTTGCATAGCGCAACTACACGTTCAAAAAAATCCAGATCTACGCATTGGGTAGTGGGATTGCCTGGAAAGTTAAGTATTAGCATTTTAGGGCGTGGCCAGGATTCCCGAATTGCTTTGGTTAATTCTTGAAAAAAATCCACTCCTGGTACTAATGGTACATGCCGCACATCAGCACCAGCCACAATAAAGCCATAAGGATGAATTGGATAGGCCGGGCTAGGAGCTAATACAGTATCTCCATTGGTCATGGTAGCAATTGCTAAATGCGCCAAGCCTTCTTTAGAGCCAATGGTTACAATGGATTGGGTATCTGGATCTAAGTTGATATTATAGCGTTTTTGATACCATTTACAAATAGCACGGCGTAACCTTGGAATGCCTTTGGATACTGAATAACGATGGGTATCACGACGTTGTACAACTTCGACTAGTTTGTCTACAATGTGTTGTGGCGTTGGCTGATCTGGATTCCCCATGCCAAAGTCGATAATATCTTCCCCTCTAGCTCGTGCCGCTGCCTTAATTTGGTTGACAATATTGAATACATACGGCGGCAAACGACTAATACGTTGGAAATCTACCTGTTCAGACATGGTTACGATAGCCTTCTGTTCCTAAAAAGTTATGCAAAGATGCTGTATTTTGTGTGATTATGAAGATATTGATGTAAAGTTTCAAGTAGCAGCTAAGTCTACTCACTAAATTTACTTAATCTAGTAATAATAAATTGAAAAGTCAAGCTAGACATTATCCGAAACCTTCTATCAATCCAGTAACGATAAAGTAAAAATTGGGGTTTCGGATAATGTCTACTATAGATTTTTAATCGTTCATATACTTCATAACCGTATTATATAGCAAATTTGATAATTTCATTTTATAATTTCTAAATTTACAATTGTAGGTGCGATTAGCCTAGCGTAATCGCACATCTTAAAATAAATACCTAATGATAAATATATATTTGCAAACTTTTTTAGACAAACATAGTGTTGTAGCCATAAGGTCGGTGCTTCTAATCATTATAGCTCTAATAATAGCTAGGCCAGCACAAGCCACAACGCTAGAGCCAGATGCAATAAAAAAACTCCTCGATATTGTCTGGATAAGTATCTGTGCGGCACTAGTTTTCTTCATGCAAGCAGGCTTTGCTTTGCTGGAAAGCGGCATGGTACGTACTAAAAATGCCATTAATGTAATGATGAAAAACTACACAGATATGGGATTTGCCACCTTAGCGTTCTGGATTATAGGCTACGGCTTAATGTTTGGGACTAATAGTAGTGGCTGGATTGGTACAGATCATTTTTTGTATAGCCCTAATGATTCCCGCGAAGCGGTTACCCTGATATTTCAAATCATGTTTGCGGCAACCACCGCTACTATAGTATCAGGATCTCTTGCAGAACGTATTCATTTTAGTAGTTATGTGATAGCAGCTACTATAATATCCGCCATTATTTACCCTATATTGGGCAGTTGGGTGTGGGGGAGTTTATATAATGGCAATGGCTGGCTTAAAGAGCTAGGCTTTATAGACTTTGCAGGTTCTACCGTAGTACATTCGGCTGGCGGCTGGTGTGCATTGGCTGGAATTATAGTGCTAGGTCCAAGGTTAGGGCGTTATGGACCAGATGGTAAACCACGACCTATTGCAGGACATAATCTGATCCTAGTCTGCTTAAGTGGCTTTATTTTATGGCTTGGATGGTTTGGTTTCAACGGTGGGAGTTCTTTAGATACTAATGCACCTATCGGTGTTATTATTCTCAATACTCACATAGCCAGTAGTGCAGCTTTAGTCAGTTCTATTCTATTAATGACTCTAAGTCGTGGCCCAGTATTGATGAGCAACGTAGTATTTTCTAGTATTGCTGGATTAGTTGCAATTACCGCAGGCTGTGCCACTATGGATCCAATATTTGCATTGATTACAGGTTTTGTTGCGGGCCTATTAATGGTCTGGGGGACTTGGCTTATAGACTGGTTACATTTAGATGATGTTGTCTATGCAGTTCCAGTACATGGTTTTTGTGGTGCTTGGGGTACTATAGCTGCTGGTTTATTTTATCAAGGTGATATGTTTAATTTGCATCGAGTGTCGGTGCAAATACTTGGAGTCGGAGTAGCATTTTTTTGGACTTTTTTTAGTGCTTGGGTACTATTTCTTCTATTAGATCGCACTATAGGCTTGCGTGTAAGTCAGCAACATGAGCGTCGTGGTCTTGATTATACTGAGCATTATGAGGTTGGATATCCAGAATTTCAAAATGATTTACTACATGGTAATGATTGGAAACGTTCATGAGTAAGGCATCTATCAATGAGACCCAGATTCGCAATGTAGTACAGGAGGTATTGGAGACTTATTTGGATCCAACATCTTATAATAATATTTTGCAATTATGGGATGAATCTAGTAATAACAATGCTTCGGTTGCTGTTGTAGTTACTAATATTAATCAGATATGTTTGAATACTGGCATTGATACTAAAATACGACAGAATGTCTGTTTAAGTATTGCGCAACGTCTACGCTCTGAAAATAAAGACCAGGGCAAGCAAGCTATAGCTATAGCTATAGCTCAAGCAACTCAAAACCAATCTACATCAGCACAGCCTATAGAATCAAAGACACCAACATTAGCAGCATCCAAATATAAATTATCTGCTACTGAAGTAGTATTTCGTGAGTTATTAAAGCATATACAGACAAAAATTTTGGCTACTAAAGGTGGGGCTATCGCCTTGATGCAGGCTGTTGAGCAGTATATGGCAACAACACAAGTCACTCGTGAACTATCCATAGCTTTTAGTGCTTGGTGTTATGATATTAATCTTGGGATTAAAACTACTAATTTATCTACAACAGATATGGCTGAGGTTATCAATCTAGTCTATGTTTGCTGTTGTACACTATTTGGGCCAGTTGCAGCTGATAGGTTGTTAATGCAAGCAGTACATGAGGCGGAAAAACTTCCTGAGGCCCATCAATTTCCGCCGAATAAATTGCTTTAATTATAATTTCCATTATTTTCCGTAAGTCTACTTTGACAGATTAGATCGTAGGGTGCGCATTGCGCACCATAAATAGCTAATATACTTTCACAGAAGCTCCACTGGTATGACAAACGGAACCTCGCTTGCATAAAGTAACTCCTGCTGAATCATCATAAGTAGTATCAGCTTCCCAGACTTCGATATTAAAGGGGCCATCTCCAAACAAATAGACAGAGAAAATGCATTTATACGAATCTCGGCATCTTTCATTCCTGAAACTGCGTCCATCAACGATGACATACGGATCAGGCGCACTACCCACAATATCCCAATCCTGTCCTGATGGTTTAGAGTTATTCATTGTTATATGAATTTTAGCGGGTAACAACTTAGGTTTCGCCAAAGTTCCGCTTGTAGAACAACCGATAATGAATAGGAAAAGAATAGATACAACTGCAAAAAACATAACATTGAATAGTTGAGTAAAATTGTTTATGTTCATTGATATCTCAAATGGAAGCATACTTCATTTTAACAAAAAAGTAGTTTAATACATTTAGCATAAAAGATCCTATATTATGAGGGTGAACAGTATATACAGTTTGTAGGTAATGGCTCATTTAAAATCGCAGCAGTACGAAATAAGCCAATTAGGGTTTTACCATCATTAATCTTGCCTGAAATTGCCCATTCCAAGGCTTGTGATAACGGTACCCAATGTACTTCTAAAATTTCGTTGGGTTCTAGAGATTGGGCGCATGAAGTTAAATCCGTTGCTAGAAATAGATGAATCACTTCATCAAAGATACCAGGCGAGCTATAATATATACCTAAAGGTTGCCAAGTCTTAGCTTGAACACCAGCCTCTTCAGTCAATTCACGTTGTGCGGTATTTAAGGGGGATTCGGGATGATCTATCTTGCCTGCAGGCAATTCCCATAACCAACCTCCACTAGCATAGCGATATTGATAAACTAGACAAATTTGTTTTTGGTCGTTTAAGGTAACTATAGCAGCACCGCCAGGATGATGGATGATTTCTAATGTAGTGGTTTGGCCATTAGGAAGTAGACATTGTTCTAAATTTACGCTGATGATACGGCCTTGAAAAACCTGTTCATTTTTAGTAGTCATTGTAATTTTTTTGTTGAGAAGCTACATTTTAGATTATTCTGATTCTACCGCTTTCTGTGGACATATATACTAGATGAAATTACGAGTTCTTCTAAAGTAGGGTGCGCACCCTACCTAAAGGTAGGATATTCATACCCACATAAACCGATAGAATCAGCAAATAGGGAGGGGATGGTCAATCCAACCTACGGTGCTGTTTAACAAAAAAGCTGGCTACATAAACTATAAAACCAATCAAAAAGATAACGCCAACAAATTCCCTAAGCCAGTAAAAAAATGCAATTCGCTCTTGTACCACCATAAAAGGTTGTGGCACATCTGTATAACGCTGCATATATACCTGCAATACTCCAGCAATCGTTAAAAATATGGTAGCGAAAACCATAGATAGTGTCAACAGCCAAAAACTCCACATTTCTACCACTTGCGCTCGTTCATTATTGGCCTTACGGTTACGTAATGTGGGCATAGCATAGGATATCATCATAAAAATAGTCATCGCATAAGCTCCATAAATGGCTATATGAGTATAGGCAACTTCAATCTGAGTTCCATGAGTGAAATAATTAATAGGTGCTAAGGTATGGATCAATCCCCAAAGCCCAGCCCCTAAAAATGCTATAACCGCAGTACCAGTAACCCACAATAATGCGGCTTTATTGGGATGCTCAATCTGGCGTTTGCGTACCATAGTAAATACAAATAGAGCTATTAGAAATAGAGGAATCGGTTGCATGAGAGAGAATGCAGAACCCCACCATTGCCAATATTTAGGTGCGCCGATCCAGTAATAATGATGCCCTATGCTTATAAAGCCTGTTACAAAGATCATGGTGGCTATTATGTAGAGCCATTTTTCGACTATATCTCGATTGATTCCCGTAATTCTAATAAGCACAAACGCCAGCATAGCGGATATGATAAGCAGCCATACAGCCTCAAACCAAAAGTGTGCCATCCACCACCAATAAAACTTATTGAGTACTAGATTAGTAGGGTTGTAAAGGGAGAACAAAAACAATAGGGCGGAAGTGAATAGTCCCAATATAATTAAACTGTTAATGCCAGTTTTTTTGCCCTTAAGAGTGGTGCCCCAAATATTGATTATGAATAATAAATTAAGAACACTGATGGCTAGTTTTACTATGGTCGGTTGTTCCATATATTCCCGTCCCATGGTTGGGAATAGCTTGTCTTTAGTAAGTTCCACAAGCTGTGAGTATGGGATTGCAAGATATGAAGCAATAGTTACAATCACAGTAATTGTAAATAATCCAAATATTAGCCACGCAAGCCAGGGAGCTAAAAGTTCGGTTTCAGCTTCTTCTGGGACTATATAATAGGCAGCTCCCATAAATCCAAACAGCAGGCCAAAAATCATAGTATTGGTATGAGCCATCCTAATTATATTAAATGGCAATTCTGGAAATAGGAAATCTCCAATTACATATTGTAGGCCCAAGATAAGCCCAAATGAAATTTGTACAGCAAATAAAATGATAGATGCTATGAAATACGGTTTAGCGACAGATTGGGTCTGATATTTAAGGCACATGTTTGACTGCTCTTGTTTCTTAGATGTTTATTTTATTTGTAATATTTGTAAAGGGACCAATGGGTTTGATAAATTTTGGCATTAATTTTAAGAAATTCGACTAAAGCATTAAGCTCAAATTCAGATAAATTGAATTTTGGCATCATCCGATATGCAGTAACGTCTTCTCCGGGACGATGTTCAATCAATTTTTTGAGAGTTGTAAGGTCGTTGTTGTAACGCAGATAAGCATTTCCAAGCTCTGGAGCAAAATAGGCTCCTTCACCGATAAGTGTGTGACATCCTATACAATTATATCGTTCCCATAGTTTTTTGCCATAAGCTATTTTACGTCCTAACTTAGTATTTAAGTCGATTGTGGCGGGTGTTCCATTTTGTAGCCACATAAAAGAGGTCTCAAATATTAGTGCAACAAATAGACATATAAAAAATATCATTCCAGAAATAAATATTATCTTAGCCTGTTCTTTGGTCAACATCGAGATCATAGATCATAAGACTCCAAAATGGTAGGTTGGATAGACGGTTTCATCGTCACAATTACACATAAGCGCAGTATACATTACAAATTGGTTGGTTCATAATCCTCTAATTCAATGGCATTGCTCTCCATAGGTTCACGTAATGTCTCTACCGTAATTTCCGTGCCAATAAAAATGCTTTGAAATGCACATAATATCTTTATTAGATTTGAAGTTCTAGTAGAATATCTACTAGAATATCTAATAGAAGAACTATTCAAAGAACTATTCAAAGAACTATTATTAGCATGTAGAGCTGGAGAGTCCCGCCTGTTTAATGTATCTAACAAATTTTTATGCCGCAAATAAACATCAGGAGTACCTGACATTGGCGTTTGTAAATAGTCAGCATCTTGAGCGCAATTTGCAATCCAATATATATGATCATCCTGAGCATTTTGCAGTTTTTGTGTATCGTTAAAATATACCATGAGACGTTCTAGCCAATGTTGATCAGCCAAACGGCGCACATTGGGTGTATTGGATATGTTTGATTGCTGAATATAATCAAGATACATACTGCGAGCACGAGCCAGAGGATTATCCAAATAATGCATATTGGGTATTCCATGCCCATCTTTCCAATAAGTAAAAATATCTACCATGCCATCAGGCAAAGTTGGAACATCAGTTTTTTGCGGATTCTGAAGATTCTGATAGGCAATTATAGCCTGTTGTAAGACCAATTTTTTATGTGAGCTATCAGCCCAAGTAATATTATTAATCCATCGCTCACAAAGCTCTAAGACCTGATCTAATTTTAACCTTGGAATCTGTTCAAATAACCCTTCTTCATCACCAATTATTTTTAAACATGTAAGACATGTTTTATAATCTATAGAAGCATGATAGAGGGCTTTACGAAATAAAATGCGTAATTTTGATGCAGTATCATCATAGCTATCAGCATTATTAATGCTATTTGCAATAGTTTCCGCCATAATCTGTACAAAAACACGAGGGGCAAGTTTAACAGCCTGTGCTAATAGTTCCCCCTCTGGATCATCTAAATCTATATAGTGCGATATCTCGCCATTTACCAAGGCATGTAAAATTTCTAAAGCAGGATTTTCCGGCTGCCGTTTCGTAACAGCAATAAATTCCTCTAAATCCTTAGATTGCGAATTAATCCAGGCAATATATAACGCCTCATTTACAGATTCATCATCAGGCAAAACCTCAGTACAACAGATAGCAGCTTGGACGATTATAGAATCACATTGATAGGTTACAAGCCTCAGTATTTGTTTAGCCAATCCTGATTCTAATTTATAATTTCGTGGCCAACCTAAATTAATTAATACAGTAGCTAAAGTTGGCTTAGGGTCTGTTACCCAAAGCTGCCATAAGGCTACAATACGTTTTTCATCTTGGGTAGGCGAAAGCCGTTTTAAAATTTCTGCAATTATCGTAGAGTTTGGATGATTTGCCAGTAAGGCTTTGGCTAAAATCAAGATAGGCTCTACACCTTTAGTATAAGCCAAAGTTTTTATAGCGGCTAGTCGATACCAACTACCAAATAAAAAAGAAGCGTTTAGGTATTGTATAGCTTGTTCTTTGGTCATTACATAATTCTCTGCAAGGTATTAAAATATAAGTGCTAAAAAATAACTTGTTAAAAACTTGAAATAGCAACTATAATAAATATTATACTCAACTTTTACCTTATTCTATTATATTTGCAATGTTTATTAATTTTATTTTTGGAGGTTAGATGAAAGCTCTAATCGATAAATATCATCGGAAACGCAACACCGATACCCAAAATACGCTTCTTCAGGCGTTTACCCTAGCCGCCGCCGCTGCTCTTACTAACAGTGCCTTTGCAGATAAGATTACTAAAGTACAATCGACATGGCAGCTACCTGATGAATCACCTCCTAAAGATCCGCATCAGGCTGAAATACAGACTAAAGCTGATGATATAGCTACTTCAGAGAATTCAACTACACAAAAAGAAACCTTTCCCGATACCGATAATTCAGAAATTACTGAAGACCAAGCGGTAAATCTTGCAATCCAAGACGTAAATCCAGAAGACCAAATTGCGGATAATGACGCTCAAGCTACTGTAAATATCCCTGACATTAGCGATGCTATAGATTTAGATGGAGATGTAATTGCCGCAAACTTCCCAGCCGAACCCATAATACCGGAAGATGCACCTTTATTAGCCCAGGCCGAGCAACAACCTAATGCTACTAATGATGTTGATAGTGCGTTTGATGCTGATGGTTCTAAACCAGACTCTGCACCAGAAACTACCACCACTGACAATGGTTGGTTTGGTCTCACTGAAGGACAAACTGCGGCCCTAATAGGTGGCGTTATCCTAGGTGGTGTTGCTATCAATGCAGCAGTAAATAGCTTTGGTGGTGATGACGATAAGCCTAGTCAACCCAGTACCCTAGTGGTAAATGGCGATGACACCGCAAATGACATCAATTATGCCACCGAATCCAGGCCCGTCATTGTCAATGCTATGGCAGGCGATGACACCATCACCACAGGTACTGCCGATGATATAGTTCGTGCTGGCCAAGACAAGGATACTGTTAATACAGGAACAGGCGACGATATAGTTGTAGTAGTTGGGACAACTACAGCCAATCAGTATGAACAGACTGATATTGATGCCCCTGGTGGCAATACCAATTTAAATGTTAGTTCCGTACTTACACTGGATACTTTGAATGGCAATACAACTAGCGAAGTTGTAGCAGGAGAAAGCATAGATGGCGGTGAGGGCAACAATACCTTAATAGTATATGGTGACGTTGACTTCACTAATGTAAATCTTGCTAATATAACAAAATTGCAGGTTAATTCTTCAGTTACTATCACAGCGCAGCAACTCCAACAGCTTACAAATTTAACTGCTATTGAGGGTGATGGATCTTCCGTCTTAAATATCCAATCCGCAGATGGTAGCAATCAAACTGTAAATTTTAGTACAGTTGACTTTACCAACTTCCAAAGCATTAATCTTGGGGATGGTGTTACTCTAATTGCTGATCAGGCGGATGTAGAAAATCTATCCAATACATTGGGTACTGGTACAATTCAGGCCGTAGCAGGTGCTGATAATCTAGTTTTAACTGGTACTAATATAGATAACAATATAGTAGTAAAGGATCAGGCTGGAAATATAGATTATACTGAGGGCGGTACCAATAACATCCCTATAAATATCACCATATCCGATACTGCTGTTGCTGAAAATGCGGCTGGAGCTGTCATTGGTGATCTTTCTACTACTGATCCAGATACAGATGATACCCATACCTATAGTCTCAATGATGAAAATACTAATTTTGAGATAGTTGATAATCAGCTTAAGCTCAAAGATGGTATCAGTTTAGATCATGAAACCACAGCAACTGTTGATGTATCAATAACAACTACAGATAATCGTGGTGCCCATTTCAACAGAACCTTGACTATTGGTGTCACTAATGTCAACGAAGCACCAACTGCCGTCGCCTTAGATAACATGGTGGTAGCTGAAAATGCTACGGGTGCAGTCATTGGCAAGCTAACTACTACGGATCAAGATGCCGCTGATACGCATACTTATACAGTCAGCGATGAGCGTTTTGAGGTAGATGCTGAAAACCAACTCAAGCTGAAAGCTGATCAAACTTTAGATTATGAGACTGAAGCTACAGTTGCGGTAACTGTAACCTCTAAAGATAGCGGTGATCTTACTAAAGCTGAAGATTTCACCATAACCG
>LFCU01000143.1 GCA_001044195.1 Candidatus Achromatium palustre | reverse complement strand
CAGTAGTTGCCGGTGGGATACCTGCTGCATTTAAAGCTTTATATATCTGCATATATACTGAACTTTCTGAATATAACAACTGGCCATCCATAGATAGCACTAGAGCACGAACCCAAGCTCTATGTCCTTTCCATACGCCAACACAGTGCCCGTCTGCTGTGGACCAAACGCGGATTGTTTTATCCCAACTTCCTGAATATAACAACTGATCATCCATAGATAGCACTAGAGCAATAACCCAATCTGTATGTCCTTTCCATACGCCAACACAGCGACCATCTGCTGTGGACCAAACGCGAATCGTTTCATCCCAACTTCCTGAATATAGCCATTGGCCATCTGTAGATAGGGCTAGAGCGTAAACCTCCTTTGTATGTCCTTCCCATACACCAACACAGCGACCATCTGCTGTGGACCAAACCCGGATCGTGTTATCCTCACTTCCTGAATATAGCCATTGGCCATCTGTAGATAGGGCTAGAGCACGAACCCAATCTGTATGTCCTTTCCATACGCCAACACAGCGACCATCTGCTGTGGACCAAACGCGAATCGTTTCATCCCAACTTCCTGAATATAGCCATTGGCCATCTGTAGATAGGGCTAGAGCGTAAACCTCCTTTGTATGTCCTTCCCATACACCAACACAGCGACCATCTGCTGTGGACCAAACCCGGATCGTGTTATCCTCACTTCCTGAATATAGCCATTGGCCATCTGTAGATAGGGCTAGAGCACGAACCCAATCTGTATGTCCTTTCCATACGCCAACACAGCGACCATCTGCTGTGGACCAAACGCGGATCGTGTGATCCCTACTTCCTGAATATAACAATTGGCCATCTGTAGATAGGGCTAGAGCGTAAACCTCCTTTGTATGGCCTTCCCATATGCCAACACAGCGACCATCTGCTGTGGACCAAACGAGGATCCTGTTACTTCCTGAATATAACAACTGGCCATCCGTAGATAGGGCTAGAGCGTTAACATAATTCGTATGTCCTTTCCATACGCCAACACAGCCCCCATCTGCTGTGGACCAGACCCGAATCGTGCGATCATAAATTCCTGAATATAGCCATTGGCCATCCGTAGATAGGGCTAGAGCTTCAACCTCCTTTATATGTCCTTCCCATACACCAACACAGTGCCCATCTGCTGTGGACCAAACCCGGATCCTGTTATCATCACTTCCTGAATATAACAACTGGCCATCAGTAGATAGGGCTAGAGCGTTAACCTCCTTTGTATGTCTTTTCCATACGCCAACACAGCACCCATCTGCTCTGGACCAAACGCGAATCCTGTGATCATCACTTCCTGAATATAACAATTGGCCATCCGTAGATAAGGCTAGAGTACGCACACCTGTATGTCCTTTCCATACGCCAACACAGTGCCCATCTGCTGTGGACCAAACGCGAATCCTGTGATCCCAACTTCCTGAATATAGCCATTGGCCATCCGTAGATAGCACTAGAGCGTTAACCGCCTTTGTATGTTCTTTCCATACACCAACACAGCGACCGTCTGCTGTGGACCAAACGCGGATCCTGTTATCATTTCCTGAATATAGCCATTGGCCATCAGTAGATAGGGCTAGAGGAGCATAAACCGAACTTGTATGGCCTTCCCATACGCCAACACAGCGACCATCTACTGTGGACCAAACGCGGATCGTGTTATCATTACTTCCTGAATATAGCCATTGGCCATCCGTAGACAGGGCTAGAGCGTTAACCAAATTTGTATGTCCTTCCCATATGCCAACACAGCGCCCATTTGCTGTGGACCAAACGCAAATCGTGCGATCATCACTTCCTGAATATAGCAATTGGCCATCAGACGATAAAACTAAGGTTCTGACAGCAGCTATGTGTCCGATATCAGGGCAATGTTTTTGTTGCCATTGGTGCTGAGCAGGCAATAATGAGGGTCTAGTCCATAGTTTAGCTAAGGCCTTGCTTTCCTCAGTAGTTTCTATTAACGAATTAGATTGCGGCATATTTGCCTCCATAAGGCCAGTAATTAGAATAATCTTAAGTATACCAATAATTACCCTGTTTGCAGTGTATGGCTGTGTGCAGAGTAGACAAATGCTGTGTGTGCAAAAGGCTGAGAATTTTATAGTCCTATTATGCGGTAATTAAAATTATGCAGATAAAACAATAGTTTTTAGTTGCCACACACAGCGATTATAAGTACTATACACAGGATACACAAATTTCTTAGGCTACATGACTATACTTGTAACCATACACTAGATATTATCCGAAACCCTATACCAGATTAAGAAACATAAGGCTATTATTAAGGTATAGATTCCTGCTTTCGCAGGAATGACTGGTTTCGGATAATGTCTATTCATTCAAATTTTAATGAGTACAGAACATGGCTATGAGTTTAGCATTTGATGATTTACGTTACTATAGTGACCAGTGGGCGGATAACCAAAATATAACACCTGCACAACGGCAACACTGGCCACCAGAGACCAAACTGTTTGAACATTGGCCATCCAATCATCCAAATACAGCTCGGCTATTGCTAGAAGATGGTGGCGATGGTGAGCCAGTGTTTCATATTAAAACACGAGCATTACAAGCCTGTGGCTGGAATGGCGACAATCATCGGTTTTTGGATGATATGGATCTTCTAAGAGCCTGCCGATTTTTGCACTTGACTCCTGAGCGCACTTTGCTATTACTAATGAAAGCCCAATGTGAACGCCACTATTATGACGCAGCGCAACTTGCAGGGGAAACGCAATTACTTAAGCAGTATAAGACTGAAGATTATCAAGATTTTGCTGCAAGCCGTAATCAGTGGCAAGGGTATAAGCAAGGGTTTTATCTGGGATATGGAAAACGCCTGGCTTTAGATGAAATTTATGATTACTTAAAGCAAGAAAACTGCCATATTGGTTATGATGATCTGGATTTGTTTGAATCTTTATATCATGACGCTCGTTTTCAAAGCCGATTTTTATACAGCCCCACAGCACCAGAGATTACACGCTTTTTGGTCAACAAAGATGCGGAAACACAGAAACGATTATTGGCCAATGATGCAGAAAGGCAACGGCATTGGATTGCTCGTCACCATCTGCGAGTCTGTGAGCAGGATATTACGCAAGTACTGTGGGAGCAAGATGAACAACGTTTTGCCATTGCTAAAGTTCATGCTGATTATGCAATAGCTCTTGGTGCTGAAGAATTACAGCGCTTACAGTTGTTGTTAGAACGGGAACGCTTAAGCCGGGCTATTGCTTTAAAAGAAGCGCAACCGGAATTAACGCAAGAGAACATTCACCTTCAGGTAGAACAACATCTAGCCACATTGCTTACGGCTATTGACCAACAGCAGATGTGGATCTTACAAGGTCATGCCTTACAGATCTGTAGCCTTGGTGGTCTGTCACCAATTGGTGGCCCCATTGATCCAGGTGCAATCGAGACCTATCAGCAGCAAAGCCGCCAATTAATTCGAGAATTGCGCAAATTAACTCATCCTGATGGGACCCCGTTAGGTCGGCGATTTACACCACAACAGAAGCAGGAATTAGATGCATTTTTTGATCACATCATGAGTATTAGCCGGGAAGACATTTGTCTAGGTAATCGAACGTTGGAACGGCTCCAGAGACTCAAGGCCCAGATTTTAGAGCTGTATTCCCAAGAAGGTTTGGAAGTACCAATTCTTTTACCGCCTGAAGATTTGTCTTTTTCTGAGTTATGTACCTGGTTAGAAGAACGAGCCGCGCAAATTAAAAAAGATATCAGTCGGATTAAGGATGAAATGCTCCATGCCAACAATAATCCGCAGTATCAAGAACAACTTGGAGTAATTGCTTCCGAAGCCAACATTAAATACGCCCGTACTATATTAGAGCAAGAAATTGCGACCCTTGAGGCTGAATTGCAGCCATTGCGGGAGCATTATGCCAGATTATTTGGTGATAATGCTCTTCCTTGTGCTATTTAATGCAATCAGCCAGGAGGGGATGAGATGAATTTTACTACTCTAAAGGCCAAAGCAGCGGCTAGGTTTCCTGATAATCCCATGTCTTTGGCGGTATTACTTACCACCTGGGCTACAGAAGATCCACAAGCATCAGAATTTTTAGCTAAATTTGCCACTGATACTAAGAGATTATGCGAAATCTTAGCCGCATTCTTACCACCACCACCTCATCCAGAGGATATGCCATTATTACTAGAATGTATTGCTAGGCAACCTCAAGGCCAACTAGATGGCAGCGCACTATTTAGCTGTGTTTTACAGCATCCATATCATCCTATAGCTTTGCTTTTGAAACAACTTAAGCGTAGTCCAACCCAAAAGGCAACAGCATCTTTGGGACCACTGGCAGGTGCTGGCGTATTGGTTGCGCCCCCTAAACTAGCGGTTACGATAGAGAAATTTGCCCAAGACCTAACCGCACGGGCGCATGCGCATAGTTTTACTAACTTAGCACCGCGTCCTGAACTGATGGCGCAATTATTGGCAGTATTATTGCGTCAGCGCAAATCTAATCCCATGTTGACTGGTCCGGCGGGGGTGGGCAAAACTGCGTTGGTCGAACGTCTAGCCCATGAGCTTACGCATGATCCTAAACATCCATTTGCCGGTTATACCCTATATGCGCTGAATATGGGGGCTTTAGTCGCTGGTACCCATTATCGGGGGGAATTTGAGGCTCGCTGGCAAAATATCCTGGACGAATTGGTCAAGCATAAACAATTGCTGCTATTTATAGATGAAGCCCATCTGCTTATTGGAGCTGGACGGGCTGAAGGCATGGCAATGGATGCAGCCAATCTGCTGAAGCCGATCTTGGATCAAGACCAAGTGCGGATCATTGGCGCGACAACCACGGAAGAATATCAACGCTATTTTGGCCATGAACATGCACTTAGTAGACGCTTTCAGCAATTGCGTTTGATTCCCCCGCAAGGTACAGAATTACAAAATATTTTACAAGCTCAGGCGGCTAAATTATGTGCTCATCATCAGGTTAGCATCCCATCCGCAATACTATCTCAAGCGGCAGCCTTGACAGATTGGTACTGGACACAGCGCCAGCAGCCAGATAAGACATTGGATCTATTAGATACGGCCTTGGTTATGGCGCGGCAACAGCAGCAAGACACATTACAGATCAGCAATCTTTATGCAACATTGTCGCAACTTACAGGCATCCAGATAGCCATTCCCGGTCAGATTAATAATAATCAGTTTCATACCTTACGCATGGCATTGGCAACTTGCATTATTGGCCAAGACCAAGCACTAGACCAGGTCGTTACTGCCTTAAGTGCAAGACAATTGCGCATCTTAAATACATCAGGTCCCAGTGTCTTCCTATTTGTCGGTGATACTGGAGTAGGCAAGACGGAATTGGCCTATGCCTTGGCAGAACATGCTTTAGGGGATGTAACTCGAATTAAACGTTTTAATTTAGGAGAACATACCGGATCAGAAGCAGTTATCCATAGCTTGCTGGGTGCGCCGCCTGGATTAATTGGCAGTGATCGAGATGGTTCATTGATCGCTGCTTTACGGCAACCAGGGGAACAAATCCTCCTATTTGACGAGTTGGAAAAGGCACATCCCGTAGTACAGCGTATGCTGCTTGGAATATTAGAACAAGGAATTGTCACTAGTGCTGCTGGAGAAAGCCTAGATGCTAGACATTGTTTATTTATCGTTACCAGCAATGCGGTTACCAATCAGCATTTACAGCGTTTAGGAGGCATAGGCTTTACTTGTAACAATACACCAGATATCCGAGAACAACTTACAGATAATTTTGCCCCGGAGTTTTTAAGCCGCTGTGATGAAATAGTAATCTTTCAACCCTTACAAACGGCTGATCTATTAGGCATTATCTATAAGCATCTGGCTAAAACTATTAAAAATCTTGCACAAACTAAATTAACAAGCCAGATAAATATTGACGCGCTTGCTGATATAATCTTGACCCAATTAGAAACTAGAAATGGAGCACGGGATGTACAACGGGTTGTGGAAAAGCAGATACTAGCTACTATACTGAACCATAACATGGATCAGAGCTTCACTACTGCCATATAGTGGGTTCTCGAAACGAAGCTCAATTGTGGTTTTCTAATACAAATATAAAATCTTGCTTGTATTTACAAGAATACGATATAGCAACTCTTAAAAATGGGGCACCAATTTATAATATTATTGATGATCATCGCTGCAAATCATTTCAACGCGGTCTTGGGATTTCTGCTGGTAAAATAGACAGTAATGTTTCAATCGCTAGGGAGGCATTGCTCGATTCGATGAACCTCACAAAGAGGTTCAGGATATTTCTTGAAAAACATGTACCATAAATTAACTTGCGGTGTTTGAATACTACTATCTCTAAACAATATATTAATTCTAGGAAATATCCTAAATCGTTAGCATCGCAAATTGGTATTGACGATCTTATTATTAATTCTGTAGTATTATCTATGTAAGATGCGTATTTCAGTGTGGTAGAATGGGTAGAACAAAGCTAAACCCATCATCCCACAAGTTACGAGTTATTAACTAATTGAAATGCATTTACAAAAAGGCAAAAGTTACAGTACATTGAAACCAACTTATGCCATCTGGATTTTGGCCAACAATCTTAAAGATTTTGAACCGAATACCAATGATTATATTCACAACTACCAAGTGCAAGATAGTGATGGTAATTTATTAGTGAATCATTGCGGTATCTGGGTTGTAGATTAGCACAATCTATATCTATTGTTATTTTAAAGTTCTATATAAAGGATTTACAGCATGAAACTTGATAATTTTCTAGCCATTATGTTAGTAACAATTTTGGGAATTGTTACTCCAGCTTATAGTGGCAGCACTGCAATGCAAGCTAACATAGCTAATAAAGCTATCCAACAGGCTAAAGTTGCCCAGAACAAGGCTGCTTTAATAGGTGGTGAATGGCGTGATACTGAAAAACTAATCCAAGCATCTCAAGATGCCGTCCAAAAAGGTGATTTTACATTAGCTATAAGTCTAGCTACACAGGCACAGCAGCAAGGAATATTAGGCTATAAACAAGCCGTCCAACAAAAAAATTTGAAATTTCCTGTATACTTACAATAATGTAAAATGAAACTTTGGAAATACTTCCTCTTAAAGATAACTATTTAAAGATAACTATTAAAGATAATTATTAAAGATAACTATTAAAGATAACTATTAGGTTGGGTTGCCGTGTATTTGACAACCCAACATTGACTAATTTTTCGAACCATGATCGACATCCTTCACCTTGACGGAAAAGTAGTGAACAATTTAAATTTTTGTGACGCAGAGCGTCACCAAATGCATTCCCACGCAGAGCGTGGGAACGATAATTCAAAGTGTAAACTGGAAAATGAAGGATGCCAATCATGGTTTAAAATGTAGGGTTATATTAAAATATCCACCCAACTTACTAAAATAGGAATATGACTATGAAATTTACTGCGATTAAGCCAATTTATTGGCTACAATTCCTTCTAATAAGCACCTGGTTTGCAACGCTAAATGCCGCCTCCTTACCAATACAAGGCATGAAACCTTTTGAACTTCCAACCTGGTTCAAAACCTCTTTTCTAGATATTAAAGAAGACGTACAAGAAGCTAAAACCGCTAATAAACGAGTAATATTATTTTTTGAACAATCCAACTGCCCATATTGTGCCCATTTCATCCAAACCAATTTTTCTAATCCCAAAATACAAGAGTATATCCAAAAGCACTTTGATATTATTAGCATCAACCTATGGGGAGATCGCGAAATAACCAATGCCAACTCATTAGGCATACCTAACCCCATATCTGAAAAAGCATTGTGTGCCAAATTAAATATTTGGGCCACACCTACGATATTATTTTTAGATGAATATGGGGCAGCAGTCTTAAGACTTAATGGCCATTACGATCCTGATAATTTTATGCTAGCTATGCGCTATGTAGCAGAAAAACAAGAAACTAAGATGAGTATGAGTGAGTTTTTTGCCGTATCACAACAGCAACAATCTCAAGGCACACTCATTGCCGAAGATTTTTTTGCGCTGCCACCTTATGATTTAAGATCTAGTATTATTAAAAAACCATTAATGGTGGTATTTGAAGAGCCAGGCTCCAAAGCAAGTGAACGTCTCCACAAAGAAGTTTTACAACATCCTAAAACTATAAAACAGCTTCAATCTTTTCATGTAATACAGCTTGATGTTCGTGCTGATATTCCTTTAATTTTGCCAAATGGTAAAAAGCAAACTACTCAGGCCTGGATCAAAATGTTAAGATTAAATACATTCCCAACAGTACTATTGTTTGCCAAAGGTAAAGAAATATTACGTTTGGATGCAATGTTTAAGGCATTTCATTTTCAAGCTTTACTTAGCTATGTTGCATCAGGAGCTTATCGTACTCAGTTAAATATCCAGCGTTATTTACAAACATACACTGAAAATTTGCAAAAACAGGGTGTGCAGATAAACATATGGCATTAAATTCATGGTTAGTTATTGAAAACACTGCTTAAAAATTTTTACATAACTAATATTTTACTTATAAAAAATAAATAGTTAGATTGCATACATTAACTAATTTCTAAATTTTGACTTGTGTTTAATATTTAAAGAATGTAAAAATATCTAAAACAGCTTATTTGTAAATTAGAATTAATTCTAATTTGTCAGATTAGATTGTAGGGTGCGTCGTAAGATGTTGGGATGACAATGAGACCGTCAACCCAACCTACAGTTGTCAATGGGAAAAAGTAGAATTAATTCTACTTTTTCGCATTTTGATTGTTCCCACGCAGAGCGTGGGAACAATCTACAATTAGCATCTGGTGCCAAGGCAAGGTCCCTGCACCAGAACTAATTGAAATATATTGCTTTAATATTTTATGATAAAAGTCAAGCAGAAAAACTGGATAGTCGCGTTAAATATCCTAAAAATAAAAATTTGGGGAAGTAATCACAAAAAATATAATAGCAAACTAATATACTTGTTAAAATTCACAAAACTATAACTTTAAAATAAACGGAAAAATTATTTTTATAAAATTTCAACTAATTGAGTAAATTGCATAATTATTAAGATTAAATTTATACTATAGCTATAAGCTAAATTTATGGAAATGCCTTAAGAATGTTTATACCTTTCTTATTACAAAAGAAAACCCCAATGGTGGGCATAGATATTAGTACCACAGCCATCAAACTTATTGAACTAAGCTCTAGCAAAAGCAGAAATGGCCCACCTCAATATCGTGTAGAAAGCTATGGTGTAGAACCACTACCACCAAATGCCGTAGTCGAAAAAAATATTGCTGAAGTAGAAGCGGTGGGTGAGACTATTGCTAAAGTTATCGAAATATCCAAAACCAAAGCAAAATGGGCCGCAGTTGCGGTTTCAGGAACTGCCGCAATTACCAAAATTATCACTATGCCAAAAGATATGACAGATGCAGAACGCGAAGTCCAAATCCAAGGTGAAGCCGACAAATACATCCCATACCCACTAGATGAAGTTAATATAGATTTTCAAGTAATTGGTAAATCCGAAAAAGAACCAGATGCAGTTGACGTGATTCTTGCAGCTTCTCGCAAAGAAAATATAGAAGATAGAGTCGCTGCTTTGGAAATAGCTGGACTTAAGGCAGCTGTTGTAGATGTCGAGGCTTACGCAATGCAAAGTGCCTGTGTTAATCTATTAAGCCCTTTTTTAGGAGAAGCCGACCAAACCATTGCGGTTATTGATATCGGTGCAACAACAATGACACTAAATGTAATGCATAATAACAAAAGCATTTACACTCGAGAACAAAACTTTGGAGGCCGCCAACTAACCGAAGAAATTCAACGCCGTTATGGAATATCTAAAGAGGAAGCAGGTTCAGCGAAACGCCAAGGTGGACTTGGATTACCCGATGATTATGAAAAAGAAATCTTACATCCATTTAAAGAAAATATTGTCAAGCAAATTACCATTGCTATAGAATACTTTAAAGAAAAGATCAATCGCCATATTGACCATATAATACTTGCTGGAGGAACGGCTGCTATTCCAGGGGTAGAGACCTTAGTAGAACATAATATAGGTGGACATAGTGGTACTGCGGTCAGTATCGCCAATCCATTTGCACAAATGACCGTATCCCCCAAAGTAAAGTCCCAGAAACTTAGCGATGATGCTCCTGCAATGATGATCGCAGTAGGGCTGGCACTTAGAGCATTTGACTGATTATGGAACGAATTAATTTATTACCATGGCGTGAAGAAGAACGCGCCCATAGACTTATCGAATTCTTATTCATGCTAGGAGCTGGCTTAATAGTAGCAATTGTCATATCATTAGCTGTTCATATGGTCATAGAACAACTAATTGCGAATCAAAATGAACGGAATCAATATGTTAAAAATGAAACTAGAAAACTTCAAAAAGCAATTGATACCATAAAGGAAATCAAAAAAGAGAAAAGCAATCTTACGACTCGTATGGAAGCTATTCAGCAACTACAAAAAATGCGGCCTCAAATTGTCCATATGTTTGATAATATTGTGGATACAGTGCCTAAGGGAATTTATCTCACCAAATTTATTCAACAAAATCATAATTTAACTATAATAGGAATAGCAACAGCAAATACTATAGTTTCAGCTTATATGAAGCGTATTGATAAATCTGAATGGTTGGAGAGAGCTGATTTAACTATTGTAAAAAGTAGTGGCCAAAAATTTTCTGCTACAAGCCATAGCTCACGTACATATCGTGAATTTAAACTCACAGTCATTCAACGAGAAGAATCGAAATCTAAAGCGAAAGCGAAAGCTGAGGCTGAAAAAAAACCTAGGAGACGTAGGAGATAATATCGATGGAATTAGATTTACAAATCGGTGAACTAGATCTTAATGACATTGGCGAATGGCCAATCTTAGCTAAATTAGGCGTAGTGGTAGGATTAATGGTTCTTGTAATTGGAGGTGTATTTTACTTTGATACCCAACCTCAGTTACAAAGCTGGTCTTCAAGCTTTGCAGAACAAGCAACTGAACTCAAAAAGTTCGAGGAGGCCCAAAAAACAGCTGCCCAATTAGAACAATATAAGCAACAACTTGAAGAAATGAAAAACCAATTTAAAGATATGCGTAAACGCCTGCCTAGTAAAACTGAGATTGCGCCATTACTAGTCTCAGTCTCGAAAGAAGGCCTGAATGCAGGACTAGAGTTTGAACTATTTAAGCCTCAAGCGGAGGTGCCTAAAAAAGATTTTTATGAAAAATCCATTGATATTAAAGTAATTGGAACCTTTCACCAGTTTGGAGTATTTGTAAGCCAACTAGCTGCATTACAAAGAATTGTAACAATTCACAATGTTACTATAACTCCACGTGATAAAAAACTTGAAATGTCCGCTATCATCAAAACTTATCGCTATTCGGAAAAATGATGAATCGAAGTTTTATACTAGGATTAGGATGCACTCTCATACTTACAGGATGTATAGATAATGACATGCAGACAATAAAGCAAGCAGTGCAAAATATCAAAAACAAATATAAAAATGGTGGTGGGCCTATTGAGGAGTCTCCAAGTATAGAAGAACTAGACCCGTATGAGTATGATGCCAAGTACCGCCGTGATCCATTTCAACAAATCAAACGAAAAGAAACTCCTAAACTAGTAATACCAACGACTAAACCTAAGAGTAATGCGCCAGATCCGACTAGACCTAAAGAAGAACTCGAAATGTTTGCTTTAGACGAGTTAAGTATGGTAGGGACTTTAGTAATGGAGGATACAATGTGGGCACTTATAATGGCCCCTCCTAAAGACTCAAAAGACAAATATGAAGTATTACATCGAGTCAAAGAAGGCAATTATATGGGCAAGGATTATGGGCAAATCATGAGCATAACTACCAATCGAATTGAGTTACTAGAAAATGTACAAGATCGTTCTGGTAACTGGCAAATACGTCAATCAGCAATAACACTAAAAGTGAAAGACAAGTAACTAAATATTTTTAATTTAGACATATAATTTAGGTATAGGAGCATGAAACCACACAATATTTTCGTTGTTATCACATGGCAAATGAAGTTTATTTTCGCATTAGGCTTGATTGGCGGACTGTTGATGATATCTGGACCATTACAGGCTGCTGCTACCAATAGCCTTACTAATATTAACTTTTCAGCATTACCTGGCAATAAGGTTAGAATAAAACTTGTGTTTGCCAAACAAGCTACAAGACCCAAGACATTTTTTGTCGATACTCCACCAAGATTAGTCTTGGATTTTAAGAATACTAATGTAACGGCAACTCCAAGGAAACGTACAGTTGGGATAGGAGCTGTACATAGTATTACTACTTTAGGAGTTGCTGATCGTACCAGAGTAGTATTTAATTTTGATTACAAAGTTCCATATAGAATACGGGTTCGCGATAAGATTGTACTCTTAACAGTAGAAAGTAGTATGAATCTTGCAACCCAAAGTACTCGTTCCAGGACAGGGCCATCACGACGACGTTTAGCCAGTAGATCCAATAGAGCTAGTAGCCCCCCTCGTAGACCTAGTAGTTCCAGACGTACTGTATCACGAAGATCTCCACAACGCGTTGTCAGAACCGCTCAAAGCCAAACGCGGCGGCGTACTAGACAATCTACTAATCCGCCTCCACCAAACCTTGAAGATAATACTATAATACCTAATCCCACCCCAAGTACGGTAAAAAGTGTAGAAAACATCAATTTCCGTAGAGGCCCGGAAGGACAAGGCCAAATATTAATAACTCTTAGCCAACCAGATACAACAGTAAACCTGCAAAAAATAGGTAACAATGTTGAGCTAGAATTAATCGATACTAAATTACCTTCTGCATTACGCCAACGGCTAGATGTAACCGATTTTGCTACTCCAGTTCAAAGCATTACTAGCCAGGAGCAGGGGCGTAATGTAAATATCAGTGTTAAAGCTATAGGCGAATATGAATATGTAGCCTATCAAGTTGATAAACTTTATACTTTAGAATTTCAATCCTTATCTCCTGAAGAAATAGCGATGCGGCGCAAGAAAAAAATCACTTATGATGGGCAGCGTATTACTTTTAATTTTCAGGATATTCCGGTCAAAACCTTAATAAATATGATAGTAGGAGATTTTGTTGGACGGAATGTAGTAATTTCTGATAAAGTAACAGGGAACATCACTTTATCCCTTAAAGATGTCCCATGGGATCAAGCCTTAGCCATCATTTTAAAAACAAAGGGATTAGGGCAACGGACAGAAGGTAATGTTATCTATATTGCGCCTGAAAAAGATTTAGTACAGCAGGAAATAGCAGAGATGGAGGCTCATCAAAAGATTACCAAGTTAGAGCCATTACAGATGGAAATGATTTCTCTAAATTATGCTAAGGCTGGAGATATTAAAGCTGTACTAATTAGCACCAGTAAGACTGAAAAAGCGGCAACAACCACAGTCCCAAAAGCTCTACAACGCACTTCGGGCAATACAACTACAAAAACTGAGAGTTCAAGTTCGGACAATGTTCGTTTGTTATCAGCCCGTGGCCAAGTTACAGTTTATGCTGAAACCAATAGTTTGATAATTCAGGATACCCCTACCCAACTAGAACGGATTCGTGCTCTTATTAAAAAACTAGATGTACCATCAAAACAGGTTTTAATCGAATCCCGGATTGTGCTTGCTACCAATAGCTTTTCTAGAGGATTAGGGATGCGTTTTGGATGGGCCGCAGCTAGACAAATACCAGGTGGTGGTTATGTGGGGGTAACAGGTTCCCAAGGTACTAGTTCTTTAACATTACCTGGCGAACTAACTCCAACATACCAACAAAATAGTGCTGGTAACCGTATTAGTCAATATGGTAGCAATATTCTAAGTTCAGCAGGTGGTCTGATGGTAGATTTAGGTCTAGGTAGTGCTAATAGTGGTGTTAATTTACTAATAGGACGCTTAGGTTCGCATCTCTTACAATTAGAGCTTATGGCCATGCAGGAAGAAGAGTGGGGAGAAATTATCTCTAGTCCTAGAGTCATCGCAACCAATAACAAGCTAGCTCATATTGAACAGGGTATAGATATCCCTTATCAAGCATCAGCAGGTGATGGTGGTGGTGTTACCAGTACTGAGTTTAAAAAGGCTGTATTATCATTAGATGTGACCCCACGCATTACAGCTGATTCCCGTATTAATATGGAGCTTACGGTTAACAACGATACTCCAAATACAGCATATTCTCCACCTGCTGTTAATACTCAAACGGTTACAACCACTGTATTAGTCGGCAATGGAGAGACTGTGGTATTAGGTGGTATCTATCAACGCACTAATTCAAAAAGCAAATCATCGGTTCCATTTTTTTCTGAGATTCCAATAATTGGCGGTGCATTTCGTAATTCTACTAAAAGTAATAGCAATTCAGAATTATTGATATTTGTAACCCCTAAAATTCTTAGTCCAGAGATTTCCTCTAGTGTAAATTAAAGCCATCCGCTTAAGTAGGGTACGCCGAAGCGTACCTTTTAATTCGATGTACTGTACCTCTTTATGGTGCGCGATGCGTACCCTACGATCTAATCTCACAAAGTAGAATTTATATCGTTCCCACGCAGAGCATGGGAACGATCACAATGTGACAAAGTAGGATTATGAAAAAATCAATATTTAAAAAAGATAAACGATATACCTTTAGTGATTATTTTGACATGAATAACCCAACCGAAGAAATTGTAGCAGAGCTTGGGTATTCGTTGATATTGAAAGATCTTAATCTGCCCAAAAGCACTAATATTAGTTCAGATATCCTTGAAGAGATACAAACCTCATACTATGAGCTTCTTCCCAAAATCACATTAAATTCAGAAGTAGCTAAAAGAGAATTTATAATCGCTCCACTTTTGTATAAAGTTATTCGACATATTGATGCCAAATTAAATATTGAATATTCTATTGATATAGACGACAAATTAAGCGGATTTTTGGATTATTTAATTCGTTCCAAACAAGAACTTGTTGTGATCGAAGCTAAAAAAGGCGATCTCGATAGAGGATTTAACCAATTAGCAGCAGAAATAATTGCGTTAGATCAATATGAAGATGGGGAGAATCCTCAAATTTTGTATGGTGCTATTACCATTGGTGAGGTATGGCGATTTGCATTACTAAATCGTGCAACTAAGATAATCTGTAAAGATGTGCATACATATAGATTTCCTGAAGATATTCAAGATCTTCTAAGTATGTTAAAAGGTATACTAGAATCTTAGTATGTAACAAAGTAGAATTAGATATCTGCAAGATTACCATTATTTTGTAACCAACTACGGCGATCACTAGCACGACGTTTAGCCAACAACATATCCAAAATAGCAACAGTATCATCCTCAGCTCCAACAGTAAGCTGCACTAAACGCCTCGTATCAGGATGAATAGTAGTTTCACGCAATTGCTGCGGATTCATCTCCCCAAGTCCCTTAAAACGTTGCACATTGGTCTTGCCCACAAAACGATCCTTTTTAAGACGCTGTAAAATATTCTGCTTCTCGTTATCATCTAAAGCATAAAAAACTCTCTTTCCAGCATCGATTCGATATAATGGCGGCATTGCAACATATATATGACCTTGAGATACCAAATGACCAAAATGTCGCAAAAATAACGCACACAATAAAGTCGCAATATGCAAACCATCCGAATCTGCATCGGCTAAAATACAAATCTTACCAAACCGTAACCGAGTTAGATCGGTGCTACCAGGATCAACACCAATAGCTACAGCAATATCCCGAATTTCACGAGACTGTAAAATCTTCTCAGCATCTAATTCCCAGGTATTTAAAATTTTGCCTCGCAACGGCATAATAGCTTGAAAATGCTTATCCCGCGCCTGTTTCGCAGAACCACCAGCAGAATCGCCTTCGACTAAGAATAATTCACTAATTGCAGGATCAGAAGTAGCACAATCTGCCAATTTACCTGGCAGTGCTGGACCTTGAACAACTTTTTTACGCTCTACTTTTCGGCTTGTATGCAAACGCAATTGAGCAACTGAGATAGCTATATTTGCAATAGCTTCTCCAATTTCAGGATTTTGATTTAGCCATAGGCTAAAAGCATCATGGATAATATTCGTCACTAAAGTTGCACATTCTCTGGAAACTAATCGTTCCTTAGTTTGCCCAGAAAATTGAGGTTCCAAAATTTTTACTGATAAAATGTAACAGCAACGACTCCAGATATCTTCTGGGATTAGCTTAAGACCTTTGGGTAATAGATTACGAAATTCGCAAAATTCGCGCATTGCTTCCGTAATACCAGTTCGTAAACCATTGACATGAGTGCCACCTAAAGGAGTATAAATCAAATTTACATAGCTTTCGGTTATAAGATTTTCAAGCGTTTCACTTTCTGATAGCCATACTAAAGCCCAGTTTACAATGGTAGTTTGATCTGAACCTTGGATATGGCCATAAAATGGCTGTTGGGGTATACATACTTGATCGTTCCCATGCTCTGCGTGGAAATTTCTAAATGTATCTAGCAAATATTCTGTAAGCCCATCTTGAAATTGCCATGAGACTGTATCATTATTAATCTTATTACTAAAATTAACTTGTAAACCTGCACATAGTACGGCTTTAGAGCGCAATGTATGTTTTAAAGTAACGATAGCAAATTCAGGCGTTGCAAAATATATAGGATCTGGCCAAAAACGTAACCTGGTTCCGGTATTAGTAGGTAGAATCTTGCGAATTGGTTTGAGAGGACCTAAAGGGCTACCATGCGCAAAAGCCATGTAATATTCGATACTGTTACGCTGTACCCAAATTTCTAAGCGTTGAGATAGAGCATTGACGACTGATACTCCAACTCCATGTAAACCACCAGAGTATTGATAATTTTTATGGTTGAATTTGCCACCAGCATGGAGGCGCGTTAAGATTACTTCTACACCAGAAATGCCAAGTTCTGGATGTATATCAACAGGCATACCGCGCCCATCATCCATAATTTCTAAAGCTCCATCAGCAAATAAGGTTACTGTAATACAGCTCGCATAGCCTGCTAATGCCTCGTCAATACTGTTATCTATTACTTCCTGAGCTAGATGATTGGGATTACTAGTGTCAGTATACATGCCCGGGCGTTTACGTACTGGCTCTAATCCAGTGAGAATTTCAATAGCAGCAGCATTATAGGTATTGGCCATTAATATCAGCACTCGATGAATAGATTTGGATTACATGGTTAATTCTACTTTGTCAGCATGTAGGGTGCGCATCACGCACCATAAAATAGCATACATGCGTCGTAAGATGTCCATGAGGAACACTATAAGGCATCCTTCATTTGTCTTCAAAAGTACTTTACACTAATCGTTCCCATGCAGAGCGTGGGAACGATAAAATGGGTGCTGAGTCAGAACCTCGGCACCAGATGCCAAAGTGTAAACTGGAAAATGAAGGACACCCACTATAATGCGCTATTCATGGCTTATACTATTACTATGTTTAAACATTATTCTACCTGCAACATCAGCAACGATTTCTGCAAATTATTCCCATAATAGCATGGAATATTTTAGCTGGCGGTTATGGACTAGTATTGGCATAATCATCAGCGTGATTGCTGGAATTTTAGCCTGGTTAAACAACAAAAAAGATAGCAAACTAAACAATAATCTCAATTCCAAATTTACCCTTGAAACCATACCAGATGTTACAGATGCTATCCCTACCCTCAATCATATAGTACAATTACCGCCAACATTATCACAACCAAACCAAGCAATACGACTTACAATTATTTCTGGTTCTATGCCCAAAGGACAATTTTGGGATTTACAATTAGATACTCCAATACTAATAGGCAGTAGCGAATCATGTACAGTAGCTATTTATAAAGACACTGATATATCAAATCAACATGCCCAAATTGGAATGCGTAACCAACATTGTATAGTTATTAACATTAATTCAGCTCCCTGTAGTTTTGTGAATGGAGTGCCAGTATATCAAGAACGCCTGTTGGAAAATGGCGATATTCTAAGATTTGGCTCTACTGAATTACATTTTTCTATCTTGGCAACATAGTCATATTCAAGATTATTTATGATGACAAATATGCCTCTTCTTAAAATATTACCTAGCAACTCTAGTTATAAAGGCAAGCGTTCTGAACAACAAGATAGCTTTGGTTTTTCACGTTTTGATGATCAAAATCTAATTAGTCACGGTGGCATTTTAGCTGTAGTAGCTGATGGGATGGGCGGGTTTAATGGTGGTGCTATAGCTAGCCGCCGTGCTGTAATAGCAATGCGGACTAGCTATCAGACTAAATTATCCTGGGAAAGCATTCCTGATGCTTTGCTACGTGCTTTGGGTCAGGCGAATCGTGCTGTATTTGAGTTAGCGACAGCAATTGATAGTGAAGGGCATTGTGGTACTACCTTAGTTGCCGCTGTTGTTCATGCTAACAGTCTATATTGGGTTAGTGTTGGGGATAGTCGCCTTTATCTCTTTCGTAACAAAAAACTTTATTGTCTTACAGATGATCATGTTTATGGTTCTTATGAGCAAAATTTGGCATTTACACCTCAGATAAATTCAAGACAAGAAGCTCAATCTGGGGTTTTAACAAGCTGGCTAGGACTTCGCAAACTACCACAGATTTGTATTCGCCATGATCCCATGCCATTAAAAACTGGAGATCGTTTATTGCTTTGTACTGATGGATTGTTTAAAACCTTACCAGAATCAGAGATCACTAAACTATTAATTAATAGCAAGCACCAAACCGCAGCAGGTGCTTTAATTGATGTAGTAATGCAACTTGACAAATCAAATCAAGATAATGCAACGGCTATCGTACTTGAAATTATCGATTAATGAACTGATTATTCTGCTTAAAACTTTATAATCCCTCTTCCAGTAAATGTAACATCTCATCTACCGACATCTTACTACCTACATCAGAACCTTCTAATAGACTATCGGCCAAATCGCGTTTTTGATGATGTAGGGCTATAATCTTTTCTTCAATGGTGCCTTTAGCTACCAAACGATAGACTGTGACGGGACGTTGTTGGCCAATGCGATGCGCACGATCTGAGGCTTGATCTTCAACTGCTGGATTCCACCAAGGGTCCATGTGAATCACATAATCAGCCGCCGTAAGATTCAGGCCAAAGCCTCCTGCTTTGAGGCTAATAAGAAATAGATCACCTTCTCCAGCCTGAAAATTATTGACGCGCCGTTTCCGGTCTTTAGCCGGGGTGGAACCATCTAAATATTGGTATGTTATTTGGTTTTTATCTAAATATTCGCGAATTATAGTTAAATGATCTACAAATTGGCTAAATACTAGTACTTTATGGTGATTAGCTAGCAGGTCTTCTACGATTTCGCTAAATGCCTCTAACTTGGCACTGGGTATGCTAATTTCAGGTTTGATGAGTTTAGGGTTACAACAAGCCCTGCGTAACCTGGTGATTTCGGCTAAAATTTGTAATTGCTTATGACCTGGAGCATCGTCTATGCCATGAATTGTATCCAGTGCTTTGCGTCGCAATGCTTCATAAAACGTCAATTCTTTGGAGCTTAATTCTACATGATGGACAATCTCAGTACGTGGTGGTAGTTCTTGTAAAACCTGACTTTTGGTACGCCGTAGCATAAAGGGCTGAATCAAACGGCGGAGCCGAAAACGTGTTTCCTTATGTTGATGCATCTCGATGGGTGTGGCAAAACGTTCATTAAAGCGTTTTAGAGATCCTAAAAGACCAGGATTGATAAAGCGAAACAGAGACCAAAGTTCACTAAGACGATTTTCAATAGGAGTACCAGTCGTAATCATCTTAAATTTACCATCCAGCTTGATGGCAGCTTGTGCTCGTTTTGTGAGGGGGTTTTTTATTGCCTGGGCTTCGTCTAAAATAATAGTTTGCCATTTCTTGGTGGCTAAGGTCTCAATTTCGTTTTGTAACAGAGTATAGCTAGTAATGACTACATCATAAGGCCCTATTTCGCTTAATAACTGTTGCCTATCTTCCTGCATTCCCAAATGATGCAGGCGTAGTGTAGGCGCAAACCGTACACCCTCATCCAGCCAATTCATCGCTACTGAGGTGGGAGCTACTACCAAAGCTGGCCCGTCAGCAGCATGTAATAACAGTAAGGCTAGAGCCTGAACTGTCTTGCCTAAGCCCATATCATCAGCCAGACATGCCCCCATTGGCCATTTGGCAAGACGGGCCAGCCATTGAAACCCTTCCTGTTGATAGTCACGCAGTTCTGTTTGTAAGGTTGAAGGGATAGCAGGATGATAGTCTTTTAATTTAATAAGCTGCTTTTTATGATTTTGCCACTGTTTATCTCCCTTAAAATTCCCTACTTCTTCACTTAATTCATCTAATGCTGTAAGTGCTGCTAAGGGATGCAATCGGAGCTGTTTATCCTGAGTGTCACTCAGGGCTTGCAGATCATGAAGCTGTTTACTAAAGCGTTTGCTAAGAGCAATAAATTCTCCATCACCAATGGGCAAAAAGCGTCCAGTCTCTTGTTCCAGTAATCCTAATAGATTCTGCATATCTAATACCCTGCCATCATTTAGGGTCAGATTGCCATCCAATGCAAACCAATCTTGAGTACTGGATACTTTAAGACGCATCTGATTAGCACCTGTGATCGGGCTAACCTTGAATTTTTGGCCTTCGGGCCATTCTACTGTTATGGTATCCCCATGTTCTTGTAAGGTAACCAATAGTTCTAAACAGAGTTCTGGGTCGTCAAATAGCCATATAAGTCCTTCCTCAGGAGGATAATCATTAAATAGAGGGATTTTTTGTAATATCTCTTGTACCTGTTGCTGTTCCTGCTTGAGATCACGGTGTGTTTGTAAACTTTCTCCTTCTACTTCACTGATAACTGTTTGTCCACCAGTTCCAGGCGCGTAATAAGGCCCAACATCACCAAATGGACGCACTAGTAACTCAGTGCGAAGTCCATTACCTGCTGGCAATAAATGGCAATGGGGTTGCGAATTAGCCTCTACCTCGCGCAAAGCTGTGGAACTGCCACCTATATCGGAATGAATGGTGATTTGAGAGGCGGTACGGCCTAACATCTCCAAGACTTGATCTTTGGCTTCTATTGGTACTGACAATTGACCATCCTGGCCAAGAGTTTCAAGAATTTCATAGATACGGTACTGTTCTGGTTTAATCTCTATAACTCGCAAGCGCGTAGGACTTTCACGCTGAATCATTATATTGGTATCTATATCACTGGGTGTAGGGTCTAATGCAATCAGAAGTTGCTTCTTTTTGTGGATAACTCGTAGTGATGGCTCTCCACTTAATACTTCAACTGCAACTGTAGGGCTATCAAGCCAAAATAACAGTGGATGGCCAATTAGGGCTTTGATTAATTTGTCTTCATGAAGTTCATAGAAGGTACGATCATAATAGTAGTTGTGATCATGACGTTGGCTAATGGTTCGGCAGGCTTGGCGATCTTGATCGGTAAGATAATCTAATTGATCGATGTTTTCATAAAGGCGTTGTAGAGAAATATTGCGTCCCTTGGTCCATTGGCCATTTTTATTGAGTTTTTGGAGCTTGGGTGTTGCGGTGCAATAATTATCTTGCTGGTGATATTTTAGCATCCATACTAGACGTTCTTGTTTAGCTTCGGTAGCAGCGGTTGTATCTTTAGTATTTGCATCCAGATTGCTTAATACTCGCAAGGCGCGTTCCCATTTTTGTTCTGGAACAACCGCATTGATTAATGATTGGCCTTGCCATTTGGCACGTAATTCAGCGGCTTTTTCTAATAGGTGCTGCTTATCAAAAGCTATTCGCCCAAAGATTTCAAAAAATTCGCTAGCTAACCATAGGTACCCGTGGTCGTATATTTTGTGGCTGGTTGCTTCAGCATCTGCTATATCAAACTCTAATAGCTCTTCTTGTTGATTGTGCCAATACATGAGGTGCGATATCAGCAAATTTATAATATTAGAGTCATTCCATCTAGGATACTCCATGGTTTGTGGATTGTCATGTTGTTTTAGCTCTAAAAATTTTTTAAAATAACCAGTATAATATTTTAGATCACTTTGTTGCTTTTGGAACGTGGTAATATATTGTCCGGCTTGTTGTAAATATTCTGCACTCCCTTGGCGGATCAGGGCGTAGATCAGGAGGATTCCAGGGATACCTTGTAACACAACTTTATTGCGCCAGTTGCTGGAGGTTTTTTTGTTTTTTTTCTGATCTAGTTGCATTTTATAACCCCGTTCTAATAGGGTAATGCCTTCTACATCTTGCCCTCTAATAATTGCCATTGCACCTTGCAATTTAAGGGATTGAGGCTCTGCACATCTATTGATTAATTGGGTCAGTTCAGTAAAATTGCCACATAGCAAATAGAATAAGCCTGTGTTATAGCAAAGATCAGCAGTACAATTAGAATGATTGTTCCGACACCAATCAAGCGTGGTATCTAATAGGGGTTGATCATTGGTTGAGGTTTGGTAACTCAATGCTTGTATGATTTTAAGATTGCCGATAAAGATTTTGATGTCATCTTTTAGGCTATTAAACCATGTTTGATCATAAGGTCTCTCGATTAGTTGTGTCATATATGGGGCTTGGAACATTTCATTTCTAAAATCTTTTTTGATCACATTGATAATTTTAGTAAAGGTTTCCAAGTCTCCAGCTAGCAAAGCAGCTCGTAATTCTCGTAAGGCCAGTTCATAGTTGCCATAAGTATAGTTCAGATCTTGATTTCTGGTAATAAAAAGCATGTAGAAACGTGGGTCTTTATGTATATATGGATTGATCGGTAATAATTCTCTTAGCTTATCTAAGATCTTTTTGTATTCTGGATATGGAAGCTGCCGTACTATTGGTTCCATAATAATGGGATGGCAATAGTGGTTTGTGGGGCCATCCTGCAGCACCAGGGCTTCTTTTAATAGTGGTTTTAACAATACATCTATGGTTTTAACCTTATATGTTACGCCAACAGTGTCAGTAAAGCCTTGTTCAGCAAGAGCTTTAGCTATATTTGAACGACTAATACCAGCATAATTAATAGCTAGTATTTGTAACAACATCTGTTGTCCCTTGGTACAATCATCAAACTTGGATAACATTTGTTGACGTAGTTGGGGATCATCTGTGGAGAGAGAATTTTGGCTCATGGGAATTTAGTGCTAATACAAAATTTTGTATTTTAATTTTTTTAGCTTAATTTAAAGTTTTTTAATAAAGATAATTTTTAAAGTTGATAATTTTTCAAATTTCAGTAATAAGTTGATCAGAGGACTGCTTCTTTGCTACTGATGCACCAAAAAAGGCTCCAGATTTACTATGCTTTTAGTGGTATTACCTAATTGGGTATTGTACTGGGCGTTTTGATAATAGGCTTCAAACAAGTTTGGCGACAAGCTAAAAAAGACATTGATAATCCTCCAAAAATTGATTATTAGGGTGGGAGAGGCAATGCAAATCCCGCCTTTACAAATAACATGTTACAGATTTTTTATCAACGTGGTAAGTCTGTGCGTCCCATTAGCCAGGCATCTTATGGTGGTTTAGGTAAAGTTTCTATTTGGGTGACCGATTTGGCACTGGTTCAGTCTAATTCATCAACTAACATTATGTTATTTAAAAACAATTTTTATTATGCTATCCTCTAAACTCGTCTCAAAATTTTGTCCTAGATA
>LFCU01000181.1 GCA_001044195.1 Candidatus Achromatium palustre | reverse complement strand
AGTTGATATATAGCATGGTCTGTTTTCATCTATGATAAATTGTATGGATTTGAAATATTAATTAGATTGAGTGTAGCATGGTAGGTGTGATTAGAGAGGTAATTGCATATTTTCAGTATATTAATAAACAAGAATAGTTATTAATATACTTTAGCTAGTTATGTATGCGATTACGACCAGCTAATCGCACCTACTACTGCTTAATCACATCTATAAAGTTGGATATTGAGCTTTTATAGTCATAAAATCAAAAGCCACAGTATCAGGATCATGCGGTGGTGTAAATACAGCTTTCCAAGATCCATTAGGGTCAATAAGTACTATAGATGCCGAATGATCAATCAAATAACCCATAGCTGAATTCTGGCCTGTTGCTTTTTGATACATTAACCCTAATTGGCTAGTCAAAGTGCGTAAAGCAAGCGGCTCTCCTGTGGCCCCTATAAATTTAGGATTAAAGGAATGCACATATCTACCTATATTTTCTGGTTTATCACGCTCTGGATCTACTGATACAAATATAAAATTGACATTTGATGTAATACCTTTAGAGCGTAATATCTGGTCGATAAATCTAAACGTAGCCATAAGAGTTGGACACACATCAGGGCAGGCCGTGTAACCAATAGCCAAAAAAGTCCATTGCCCTTTAAAAGATTCTATAGTCAGCGGTTTGTTATCCTGATCGATAAGATTGATGGCTTTTAAAGGCTTTGGTGTTGGTAATAGGGTTCCAGTTTTTAGATTAGCAGCTTGATCTTCAGGTTTAAGATATTGTTCCAATGTATCCATCCCAAACCACATAAAGAGTACTGCGATGGCGGCTACAGCTATAAAAATGCCGTAGCGCAATAGTTCGCTGCTATATTTGGAAGGCGGAGCTTCGTTCATGCGGCATTGGCCTTGGGCTGATTAGAATTATTAGATACATTTGGGAGTTTAGCCAAATGGATCAATGTTAGCATTACTATCAGCAATAATGCACCAACTGCATTATGAGTCACTGCTACGTGTAATTGTTTAAAATGCATTACTACGGCAATACCAAGGGCCACTTGAGCTAGTACTAATAGATGCAACATGATTCCAAAAGTCATTTGGGCCATATTAGAGGCTCGCAACATTATCCTTAGGGACAAAGGCAGGATATATATAAGTACAATTAAGGCTCCAATACGATGCGTAAGCTGGATGGCAACTCGAGCCGCATTGTTTAATACGCCACCTTCATAAGAAGAATTAAGCCCAAGATCTTGGAATAAATTAAAACCTGCTGCAAAATCGGTTGGTGGCCAAAATTGGTTACCATAGCAGGCTGGAAATTGACTACAGGCCGCAGCAGCATAGTTAGTGCTAGTCCAACCGCCAAGTAATACTTGAATAATCAACAATACAAGCCCTACCCAGAGCCAGGGATATAGATTCGCGAAAGGTTGACTTGTGGTGCCTGCGAATAGGTTACCAGTGCGTAATGCCAGCCACCATAGCAGCATCAAGGTAGCTAATCCTCCAGCAAGGTGCATGGTTACAATGGTGGGATTAACCAGCATTGTGACCGTCCACATACCTAAAAGTCCCTGAAATATTACTAGTATAACTAGTAGGGTAGGGAGTGCGACTGGTAAACCACTGTCTTTATAGCCCCAAGCGACTAGGGCTAGTATTAGTATTAGTCCACCAAGGCTGGAGGCTAGGTAACGGTGGTACATTTCTTTCCAGCCTTTAGTGGCTTCTACAGGACGTTCTGGATATGCTTGGTTGGCTTTTGCTATGGCTTCTGGAGTTTCTGGTACTCCTACATGTCCATAACAACCAGGCCAATCGGGACATCCTAGGCCAGCATCAGAGAGGCGCACGTAGGCACCGAAGACTACGACAACAAAGGTGAGTAATGCGGCTAAGGCCACAAAGCGAGCATAGTTTTTGTGCATATTAATTTCTATTGTGTTAAATGAAGTAGCATATAAACAGATTAGATTAGGAAGTAAGATGTTGGATCTTTTAGATTTTAATCTATTAAGTCTTATCTATATAGAAGTTGTCTATTAGTAGATCTCAACTATATCTAACTATAACCAATTATACATTATTACTATAAATAAAAGCTAATTTACTAATAAAAATTTTAAAGCTAACTATGAGACCTTACCACCTATCAACTAAGTAGGATTTTATCAACCAATTACCAAGGATCTTCTGCAAACTCCAAATCTGGATGCCAACCCAAACTTTGTGCTCTTAACACTGCTGCTGTATAAATACGTTCATGGCGTTCTCTTAAATCTTTTGGTAAATTAGAAACTAAATGCCCATAAGGTGTCCAAGCAGCACTTACTTTATCATAAAGAGCATCTATACCTTGCATTGTCCAACCTGTACAATCCTCAGTTTCAGGAATCAAACCAAACACCCAAGCATCACGAATGATATTACCTGTTGGGTTCATACCACCATAAGCTTCGGCATTAAGCCCAACATAACATTTATCCTTTGGCATTTTTTTTTCCTACTATCTTTTATGTTACGTCTTTTTTTATGTTAAGTCTTTTTTTATGTTACGTCGCGTTTAACAATACTATCTAAATTCTGTACTATTTTGAGCAATTCCATCATTTTAGATAATGGCCAGGAATTAGGCCCATCACTTAAAGCTTTGTCTGGTTGCGGGTGGGTTTCTAGAAATAATCCAGCAATTCCAACAGCTACAGCGGCTTTAGCCAATACGGGCACCATTTCGCGTTGGCCGCCTGAACATGTTCCTAAACCGCCAGGAAGCTGCACTGAGTGAGTAGCATCAAAGACTACTGGACATCCTGTCTCTTGTAATATTGGTATTGCTCTCATATCAGAGACCAGATTATTATAGCCAAAATTTACACCGCGTTCGCAGACTAGCAGTTGTTCATTTCCAGTAGAGCGGGCTTTAGTAACTACATGCTGCATGTCCCAAGGGGCTAAAAATTGGCCTTTTTTTAGATTTATTGGTTTGCCTTGGTGTGCTACTTTTTGGATAAAGTTGGTTTGACGGCATAGAAATGCTGGAGTTTGTAAAATATCTACTACTGCCGTTATTTCGTCTAATGGGCTATCTTCATGGACATCAGTTAGTACTGGTACGCCTATTTGGGTGCGTACTTGGTCTAAAATGCGTAAGCCGGTTTCTACGCCAAGGCCGCGAAAGCTGGCTATAGCAGAGCGATTCGCTTTGTCAAAGGAGGCTTTGAAGATAAAAGGCATGTTTAGCTCTGTTGTTATTTTTTGCAAAGTTTCTGCGATTTTTAGAGTCATTGTGGCACTTTCTATAACGCATGGTCCTGCGATAAGAAATAATGGCTGCGTTGCTCCTACTTCCCAATTGCATAGTTTCATATGGCTTCCTCCATTTTCCAATTTACTTTTAGGTATCGTTCTAGGGTGTTCATTCTAGCACCTTATGCCACAATAATCTTCATACAGTTTTTATGTCTTTAATAGGAGCTTTAGGAGCTGTTTTTAGTGCCTGTCGTCTTTTGGCCAACATAGACTTTCCTTGACGCTCTTCTAACTAATCTTCCACATCTTTCATTCCTACTGTCTCCATAGCTTCTTTAATTATTTTATTGCCAATATTACTAATTCTACTTTGTCAGATTACCAAATAAGACCTTTATTTTATTGAAAACAATACTTTGCATCAATTCTTTGTGCGGACACGTCTACAAGTTGTGGGAACCATAAATTATCGTTCCCAATCTCTGCATGGAAACGCATCCTGGACGTTCTGCATCCTATGATTTATAACGTTCCCACAACTTGTAGACGTATCCGCAATTATGGATTATATCTTGACTGATCATGCACATAAACGCTGCATTAAACGAAAAATTCAACTGGTGTGGATAGAAAATGCACTTGAGGATCCGGCACACCACGTAATTTACGATGAAGGCACTAATCCAATTGTTGTAGTTACAGCCTATTTTGATAACCATAGAACAATCCCATGAAACTAGAATTTGATCCTATAGCAGATACTGCCTATTTTGAAATTTCATCATTAGAGGTTGAAACCACAAAAGAAATAGAACCAGGAATTATTGTTGATTATGATAAAAATGGACATGTTGTAGGTATTGAAGTTTTATCTGTCCACAACAGAGCAAAAACTGAATCAATAAAACATGCTGCATAATCTAGATAACTAAAGTGAGGTAGGGCGCAATAACCAACGAACATTGCGCCATTAATGCTTATATTTAAATTGGGTTGGGGGATTTTGAAAAGGAAATTTGGTACAATGCATGATAAGATCGTAGTGCGGGAGAATCCCGCCTTTTCAATGTTATATAGGATATAATTGGCACAATTTTTTATGGTGGGATTTTTTAAATAACTAATCAATAACATGCAAACAATTAACCTTAACAATCTTCCACTCCAAGCAAGACTAGAATTACTAGATTTTTATGAATTTTTGTTAACAAAATATTCACCAACAAAAGATGTTCATAACATAAGCAACAACAAAAATGAAACACAACCACGCTTAGGAGAATTAGCAATTCATCTATTTGGCACAGCGTATGGTATTGAGATAAATTTACCTCCACATATACCGCATGAACCTCTGAAATTCGAATAATGATTCTTCTGGATACCAATGTAGTTTCCGAAGTTATGCGTCCAAAACCAGCAAATACGGTATTGACTTGGCTGGACCATCACAGCGATGGCAAATTACTGATTTCAAGCATTACTATCGCCGAAATTTGTTACGGCTTGCGTATCTTACCACTCGGTCAACGTCGCCATATTTTGGAAACAAAGTTTGAACAGTTTATTACCAAAGGTTTTGCTGGGCGTATCATTAATTTTGATGAAACCGCCGCTCGTATTTATGCTGAAATTATGGGTTTGCGCAAAGAAAAAGGACATATTATGAGTTTTCCTGATGGGCAAATAGCAGCCATTGCAAAAGTTAATCAACTTATTCTAGCAACTCGTAATATTAACGATTTTGAAGATTGTGGAATTGAACTTATCAACCCTTTTGATTTATTTAGCGAGGTAGAGCAGCGCAATAACTAACTGGCATTGCGCCATTAATGCTTATATTTAAATTGGGTTGGGGATTTTGAAAAGGAAATTTGGTGTGATGTCTCAACTCATAAGATGGGTAACTTGTTGGCTAATGTTAGGCACAACTTCCAACATTAGCAATACCAGGGACTGGTTCAGTCTGATGTTTGAATATAACATCATAATTATATTACATTATTTATATAATAGTTGTAAGGTCTCACAATAGAAAATTTACAAGCAAATTTTTCAAATTGACACTATCACACTATCACTATCTAGGACAAAATTTTGAGACGATTTTAGAGGATAGCATAATAAGAATTGTTTTTAAATAACATGATATTAGTTGATGAATTAGACTGAACCAGTGCCTAATTGTTCTAGCACTATAAAGTTCCAAGCTACTAAATAAAATCTGAAAAATTATTTTGACTTTCTTTGAGTGCTGTTTCTGCCTGTAAGCGCACCACACTACTACCGATTTGATTTGCAAATGAATTCAAAGTTAGGGCGATATCGCGCTGCACCTTGGTAACTATTTCTACCTGCTTGCGTTCAGCAATCTATCGCTCAAGCTTGATCAAAGTCTTAAGATTAGTGTATTCTAACCTGCGAAACTCGGTAATATCATCCATGATAACTGTTGCTCCCTCGATACGTTCTTGGAAACGTAAAGAAGAGATCGATACAGCCATTCTGCGTACCTGACCGTCACGGGTCTTTAATTCCCTCTCATGATGCGCTAAGGCATGTTCTTCAGCTATGACCTTTTCAATAGGACAAACGTCTCGGCATGTTAAATCCTCATCGCCAAAGATTTTCCAACATTTTTTACCTAAAGCTGCCTTTAAAGACCGACCAGTAAGCTGTTCCGAAGCTAGATTGATATAGAGGATGTTCATGTCTAAATCAAGTACATAAACCGCCTCCCTTATATTATCCAAAACTGCACTAGCAATATGTTCGGTATCCATGATAGATTATCTATCCTATTTACCAAAAACATAATCCAGATCAAATTCAATATCGGCAAAAGGTTCTATCCGAACTTTGCCGGCGTTTTCTATTGTATGTAAAATCATGTATTTATTATTGATAAGCTTGTAGGCTATTAAAATCTCGTCTTCCGGCCAGATAATCCAATAGTATGGTACTGCATATTTTTGCAGCAATAAAAAATTATACAATGTGTCTTTTTTCTCATGTCCTGGTGAGATGATTTCACAAACCCAATCGGGTGGCAATTGAACAACTCCATCTGGTATTTTAGGTAATCTCTCTTTACGCCAACCTGCTACATCATGACAAGGAGTTTGATGCTGATTGTAACAAACGCCGATTTCAGTCATAAACCACCAACCGTGTGGTCCTTGTGTGCGGACATACGGGGTGCATTCTGCGCTTATATTTCTTTGAACAACTCCATGTTTAGCCCTTGCCATAGGTCGTTTGATGATTTCACCATTGACTAATTCAAGATGTTCATCTTGATAAAAGGCTTGCTCTAAGTTTTCTATAGTTTTTAATTGTTGTGCTGCATTATTCATAAAGTTTTTTATCTATCGAATAACTATGGATTCAGGATTTTTTAGTTTGTGCATTTCCATATAGCGTATTAAAATTGCACGATAAATTTCGTTTAGTAGACGTTTATCAAACAATTTTCATATTTTTTTGGAAAATCTATTGATAACAAAATAACATAACAAAATATAGTCATAATATAATTATTCAACCTTATTAAAATAAAAAATAACCACTGTGCAGGAATATATTAGTAAGTTCCTGGACGGTACGGAAGTTATTGAAAAGACATGGTTATCGTCGTCTACAAGCACAAAAACGTTTGACCATGAAATCAGGAATC
>LFCU01000227.1 GCA_001044195.1 Candidatus Achromatium palustre | reverse complement strand
TCTGAGCCAGGATCAAACTCTTCAGTTATGAATCTGACTAAAGCTATATATTTATCTAATTACTTTAATATATAGTTTTTAATTTGGATTAATGCTGTGCCTTAAAATCAAAAAAATAAAAAGGCGATACATCTTGGCCACTTTAAAGCCTCAACAAAGTACCCACACAAATTACCTGACCAATTTGTAAAAGAGCTATCTTAAAATTTCTTAATAGTTGTATACCTAGTTTTTAAGTGTTGCAAGTACTTAAAAAGTATGAAGTGTTACTAAGGTTTAAGATTTTTAAATTCTGTTCGTAATTTCTAACGATGAATAATAGTTTAACTAAAGTTTTAGTGTTTGTCAAGAGAAATTTAAATTTATTTTTAGTCTCAAAATTTGTATCCTTACGCACTATACTTTCAATATCTATAATACATGTAGATATATAATAGCATAATATTAGATTATGTCAAGTGTAATTTTCAAAAAATTTTTGTACATTAAGATTTTTGAACCATAAATTTCTTACCACCTATCAGTTTACATGTAGGATGGGTAGATCCAAAGCGAAACCCATCATTATTGATGCGCTTCGTACCTCAGCGCATCCTATGTATAAAACTGATAGGTGGTAAGCCTACTCAAAATTATGCTAAATTTAACTGGTAAAAACATTGTATTGGGTATTACTGGTGGCATAGCAGCTTATAAAGCTATTATTTTATTACGTCAACTAAAAGCTGCTGGTGCTGAAGTACAGGTAGTAATAACTGATGCAGCCCAAGCATTCGTTACACCACTTACTCTACAAGTATTATCCAATCACCCCGTACATAACAACCTCTTTACACCGCAAGCCCAATCAGGAATCGATCATATAGAATTAGCGAATTGGGCAAATATACTCCTAATAGCTCCAGCTAGTGCTGATTTTATAGCCAGAATTGCCAACGGCCTTGCCAATGATCTATTAGCTACGTTGTGCTTAGCAACTACTGCGCCTATAATATTAGCCCCAGCAATGAATCAAAATATGTGGCTACATCCTGCCACACAATCTAACATTCAAATATTAAAAATTCGTCAGGTACAGATCTTAGAACCAGAAATGGGAATCCAAGCCTGTGGTACTGTTGGTCCAGGACGTATGTTGGAACCAGAGGCTATTATGGCTGCATTGGCTTCTAATGTCACTAAAAATACTACTCAAGATACTAATAGACTATATAGTAATTTAGATAGTAATTTAGATAACCTAAATAGTAATTTAGATAATCTAAGACCAGAACAATCATTAACTAACACAAAAGTGCTTATGACAGCAGGACCTACTAGAGAACCAATAGATCCTATACGCTACATAAGCAACCGTAGTAGTGGTCGTATGGGATACAGTTTAGCCCAGGCTTTAGAAGAACTTGGCGCACAAGTAAGTTTGATCAGCGGGCCATGTGCTTTGTCAGTGCCTTTAAGTGTAGAACGCTTATGGGTAGAAACAGCACTAGATATGGAACAAGCGGTACAAACACGAATTTCTGATTGCCAGATCTTTATAGCAACAGCCGCTGTTGCAGATTATCGAGTAGCCAATCCATCTGTGCAAAAAATCAAAAAATCTCTTCAATCATCAGAAGATACCCTAACACTAAACTTAATAAAAAATCCTGATATTCTCGCTCAAGTAGCCTCCAGACCTAATCCACCATTTACAGTAGGATTTGCAGCCGAGACCCAAGATGTAGAAGCTTATGCCAAAGCTAAACTGGATAGTAAAAAATTGTCTATGATAGCCGCTAATTTAGTTGGCGCGGGACAGGGCTTTGAAGTAACCGAGAATGCTCTATTAGTTTTGTGGCCTGGTGGGCAAAGAAATCTTGTTAAACAGCCTAAATTAAGTTTAGCTCGTAATCTTGCTCGTCTAATTGCGGAACGTTACCATGCTCAAATTAAAAGTTAAAGTTTTAGACCCACGCCTAGGCACTATCTATCCTCTACCTAAATATGCAACTGTAGGATCGGCTGGTATGGACCTGCGAGCTATGTTGCAACAGTCTATAACTCTAGCTCCTGGACAAGTAGAATTGATCCCTACAGGTTTGGCAATTCATATTGCAGATCCAAAATTTACCGCGCTACTTTTACCTCGTTCTGGACTTGGGCATCATCAAGGAATTGTGCTTGGTAATTTAGTAGGTTTAATCGATTCTGATTATCAAGGGCCAGTTTTAATATCATGTTGGAATCGCGGTCTGGAACCAGTGCATATTGCTGTTGGAGATCGCATAGCACAACTAGTTTTGGTTCCAATAATTCAGGCTGATATTGAACTAGTGGAGGAATTTACAGCTAGTATGCGTGGAGTTGGCGGATTTGGCCATTCTGGAACCCAATAGATATTATCAGATATGTTTTTTGCAAGTTATACTTTTTGTAGGCTATAATTTTTTAAGCTGTAATTAATGGTAGTCGGATGGTGATGCTGGCTCCTTGCGGTAAATTCTCAGCGCGAATCATACCACTATGTTCCTCTACAATTTTCTTTACAATAGCTAACCCTAAACCAGTACCACGAGTTTTAGTTGTTACATAAGGCTCAAACAAACGATCTATAACAGGCTCTGGAAATCCCGGACCATTATCAAGTATTTGAATCTCTATGTAGCATTGCTCTAATTGGCTATATTCATTGGTTAAAACTTGAATTGTCCCATTTTCTTGATCTGCTGTAGCCTCTTGGGCGTTTTTAATCAAGTTATGCAAGATTTGACGTAATCGTAATGGATCTCCTTGTATCTGAGCCTTTGGAGCTTGTAAACGCAAGTGTAAGCACTTATTACCATCGGCACTATGATATAGCTCCATAACTTCTGCTATTAAGCTGTCTATTGCTATAGGTTGCGTTTGAATCTTGGGAGAACGCGCATAATCAGAAAATGCATTCACCATAGTCTTCATCGCCTCTACCTGCTGAATAATAGTATGCGTAGCACGATCCAATACATTTTGCTCTGCCTGAGGCATGGTATGGAGATATTTACGCCGCAAACGTTCGGCTGAGAGTTGAATGGGAGTAAGTGGGTTTTTTATTTCATGAGCTAAACGCCGCGCTACTTCCCCCCAAGCTGCGTCGCGTTGTGCTTGAATCAAAGTGGTGATATCCTCAAACACTAGTACATACCCCTGTTCTGCACTAGTAAGCGTAAAAGGAGTAGAGCTTAATAATAATACTTGACGACCTTCAGCTCCAAACAGCGTTACTTGATCCCGCCATTCTTTTTTGGTATATAATGATTGTTGCAAAAGAGTTTCGATCAAAGATCGTAGATGCTCATGTTTTGTCCCTAAATTTGCTATGGAACTTCCTAAATAATCATTTAGATTTAAACGCAAGATAGCATGAGAGGCACTATTAGCAGTGCGTAGATTATACTCTGCATCAATGGCAATGACACCACTAGATAGACACTCCAATATAGTCTCTAAGTATGCTCGCTGCGCTTCAACCTGGGCTTGGCTGTGAGCGGCATTATCACGAGCTTTTGCTAGTTGCTGAATCATAGCGTTAAAAGATGCAACTAGCATCCGTAACTCGTCATCATGTTGTGGTACTGGTAATTGTGTATGTAGGTCTCCAGCCGCTACTGTATGAGTACCATGAGCAATGTCAGCAATTGGAATCATCAAACGTCTGGCCATAAAAAAAGCAGCCATTAATGCTGTCATAAGACTATACAATACTACTAATAATAGAGTAATGATAAAGCTTAATTTGAGAGATTGTCTTAAATAGGCCAACTCTAAATAATGATTATAGGCATCTTCTAAACGTGCTGTGATACGCCCCACATGTTCTGAAGTAGGAAATATCGCTTGCAAAATTATGGGACGATGAATATCTCGAACTAGTACGCGAATCCATAGATCTTCTTTAAAGCGTGAGTACAGGTCGCTGTATTGGTATTCATTCTTAAGATGTTGGATTACCTCCTGTTTAGGTAGATCTGGTACTAGGCGGGTTGGATCTTCGCTACTAAAAGCCAAAAGTTGTCCAGTATCTTTTAACAGGGTAAGTTCAAAAGCACCAATACGTTCTCGCAATTCTACTAATGTTAAAGTTACTCCAGCAGTCGATTCCGTATCGATTTCAGTAAACAGTTGTTTGGTATATTTTAATAAGAGTCGTTGGTTGATTGCTAAAGCAGCTTTGTTCAGGGCCAAAGCATCTTTCATGGCATTATCTAAGCGTACATCAAACCAGCTATCAATGCCATATAGTAAAAAACTGCTAGAATAACGGTATACTACTAGTATCGGGATCAAAGCGGTCATTGCAAATAGCAATACTAATCGTGCAGTGAGTCTAGAGCCTAAGACTTGCTTGCGATAGTTACTGATCAGTTTAACTAGGTTTACAATCAAGAGTATAGCTAGAATACTAAGCCCAACTATTACTACTATCAATAAGGGTATAAAGATTTTGCTTAATTGATCAGATCCCTGCACGGCATCAGTAATAAGATGTAAGGCGATCATGACTATTAATAAAAAGATCGCAACAGGCCAGATGCCAGGGCGGTGCCAATATTTCAGTATTTTAAGGGCCATTGGGTCCAACCACTAGATAAGTTCCAAGAAGCTGATAAATGTGCGGTAGGTCGTAATGGTAATGGTAAGGCTCCAATATCAAGGGATATTTTTATGTGCAGCAAATAGTTCTCTCCTGGTTTAAGTTGATGGTATTTGAGTAATGGCAAGGCTTCTATTTCTCCAAGGGCACTAATGGCAGCGGTGCGCGTAATAAAACTATGTTTAGTGTTGTTGGGAGGACGGGTTACTTTGTAAATTTCGGTAAGTGGATAATAGCGAATTAGGCTTTTTTGGGTAAGCTCTACTAGATTATTCTCCCAAAACCATGCACCTTTGCGGCGTACTTTTATAGATATATTAATAGTAAGTGGTACGCCATTGTCTAGTGCTTCTAAGATATCCTGATTAAACATATATTTTATCTGTATATTGAGTGTATAATCTGTATCTTGCAAGTGATTAGTTACATTGGTAATAGCAATCCCTTGATGCGTAAACCCTGGCCTAATTGCAACTAGCATCAGGCACATAATCCCTAATAAATGCTTACTCATAAAAGAATCTTCCGGGTATGAAAAAAAAAGATATTATCCGAAACCCTCTACCAGATTAACAAACATAAGGCTATTGTTAATGTATAGATTCCTGCTTTCGCAGGAATGACGATTTTCGGATAACGTCTAAAGGTTAATTATTCGTGTTTGCAATTAATGATGCTATTATAATTATGTGATATTATTTTTTACACTTAAATCTGGTATCCTTAATGTCCCAATGAACCCTGCTCTATCCATCCTATAAGATTAATTTCATACTATGAGGAAAAATATATGTGGCAACGTTTCATTTACTGGCTATTGTACATTAGTCTATTGAGCCTATTTAATCTATTAGTAGGCTGCGCTAATAACACTACACAACAGCCTAATCTTGCAACAACAAATTCTGGCCGAGGCACGGGTGGAACCAGTTCGCGCATTAGTACTACTGCAACACCTGTGCCTACAGCACCAAGACCTAACTTTGATCCCATAAGTCTATACCAAGGCAGCTATGCCTTACTTATAGGTGCTTCAGAATATACCGCTGGTTGGCCTAGATTACCTGGGGTCAAAAAAGACATTCCCGCTGTCAAACAAGCCTTAGAGCAACATGGTTTTCAAGTAACCACAGTATGGGATCCCAATCGCGCTCAGTTATTACAGGCGTTTGATGATTTTATTAACCAGTATGGGCTAACCAAGAACAATCGCTTGCTGTTTTATTTTGCTGGTCACGGCTATACAGTAAACAAGACCGGAGGTGAAATGGGCTATATTGTTCCAGTAGATGCTCCCAATCCCCTACGCGATCCTACAGGTTTTCTTAAGTTTGGGGTGGATATGCAGCAAATCGAAGTATATGCCAGACGTATTGACTCTAAACATGCCATATTTTTATTTGATTCCTGCTTTTCCGGTTCTCTATTTGCTCTATCACGAGATATTACTCCACTGCATATAACTTATAAAACTACCCGTCCAGTGCGGCAATTTATTACCTCAGGATCAGCCAAAGAAAAGGTGCCAGATTATAGCGTATTTCGGGAGCAGTTTGTCTCAGCTTTAAATGGCGAGGCTGATGTTAATAATGATGGTTATATAACAGGTTCTGAATTAGGGATGTTTTTGCAGAATACAGTTATTAATTATATTAGAGATACGCAGCATCCTCAATATGGCAAGATTCGCAATTCTAAGCTAGATAAGGGGGATTTTGTGTTTCAGATCGCAGCAACACAAGATGTACCTTATCCTGGTACTGGAACAGGAGCCTCGCCAGAAGATCCACAAGTTGCAGCATTGAAAGCTAAATTAGCGGAAGAAAAGCGCAAGCGAGAAGAGGCCGAACGTCAAGCTAGATTAGCAAAAACTGAAGCTGCACGTAAATTAGCAGCAGAACAAAGGCAAAGAGAACGGGAGGCGGCTCGTAGACGGGAAGCTGAGCGTCAAGCTGAAGCTGCTAAGATTGAAGCTGCACGTAAGTTAGCAGCGGCACAGGCGGTTGCTAGACGGCAAAGTCGTCAAAAGCAGATTGCACGTAAATCCTATGAGCCTGAGATGGTGTCTATTCCAGCTGGTAGCTTTATGATGGGTTCTCCTGATAACGAGGAGGGCCGAGATAGTGATGAAGGGCCAGTGCATAAGGTCTATATCAAGGCTTTTAAAATGGGCAAATATGAGGTCACTCGAGGCCAATTTCGGGCCTTTGTCAATGCTACTAATTATAAGACTGAAGCTGAAAGGGGTAATGGCTGTTATGGTTTAGTTGGCACTAGTTGGGAGCAAAAGAAGGAGTTTAATTGGCGTAATGTAGGATTTAGCCAGACTGATCAGCATCCTGTGGTTTGTGTGATCGGGAAAGATGCTTATGCCTATACTGAATGGTTATCCAGAAAGACTGGTAAAAAGTATCGTCTTCCCACCGAAGCTGAGTGGGAATATGCCGCTCGTGCTGGAACCACTACTAGTAGATATTGGGGTGATGATCCAGATCGGGCTTGTAGATATGCTAATGTGGCAGATCAAGCTGCTAAACGTAAATTTTCTGATTGGTGGACTATTCATAATTGTGATGATGGCTATGTCTTTACGGCTCCTGTAGGGCGTTTTCAGGCTAATCGTTGGGGTTTAGAGGATATGCTAGGTAATGTCTGGGAATGGACTTGCTCTGAATACGTAAGTCCTTATAATGGCTCAGAAAAACGATGCTTAAGCAAGAATCGTGCCAAAGGTCTGGCACTGCGGGGTGGTTCTTGGAACCACGTACCACGTAACGTTCGTGCTGCTTACCGTAACGACAACGACGATCCTAGCAACTACAAAGGATTTCGTGTTGCTGGTGAGGGACCGTAAACCTATATACTATTATAACCT
>LFCU01000268.1 GCA_001044195.1 Candidatus Achromatium palustre | reverse complement strand
CTGGTAGAATGCGTTGGAAGATTGAAAACGAAGGCTTTAATATTCAAAAGAATCATGGCTATAAATTAGAGCATAAATATGCGCGAAAGAGTTACCGTGCTATGAAAAATTATTATCAAATCATGCAAATTGCGCATATGATTAATGAGTTAGTTGTGTTGAATACATCTTTTCAGAAGTTTTTGGTTGATAAGATGACTGTTAAGCATATTTGGCTCAATTTGACGGGTTTTATGATATATGGAGATATAGACGATCAGGGATTGCGAGCAATAGATGCGGTTTCTTTGCGTGTAAGTTTCGTTACATAAACACTTTGGAGACTATCCCGCTCTCTTAAAACATCCAGGATTAACCCATAAAAATTCGATAAGGAGTAAATTTAACATAATTTTACAATTTGGGATGTCGACTTTTTCCTTAATGGGAAGAAGTAGGAAGCTTTTGTCTTTTTGTTATGAAATACGATTTATAACTGTCGAGTTAGATGGACTCTGAATTCTTGCAAAAAATTTGGCCAATCTAATTGCGGCATCAAGTATATGTGTGTTATTTTCTTGAGGTTCTAATGTTGTATTTTCTGACATATTAATTATCTTCTATTTTTGTGATAGAAAGTATTATAGTATCTTAAATATTTTATGTCAAGTGTAATCTGACAAAGTAGAATTAGGCAGATTTCAATTTATCTTTAATTTGGGAAATTTTTATAATGTCCTATAGTGATTATGAGGGTTACTCAACTGACCAATTAGAAAAGATCTTTAAAATACAAACCAGTATAGGCAATCTGTTTGAACACTTACAACCAAGTAATAAACAATATTCTGAAACTCAAACAATAGTTGATGAGATAAAATCGCGCTTTGCTTTAAATGAGGATGCCAATGAAGCAACTAGGAGTCATCTATTAGTAACCCCAGTCTTATTACATGCCTGTATTGAAAAGAATGTTGGTGCTTTTTTTGAACCATCTGTTAATCTTGAACAAGAAAAAACGCTGGATTTGCCGCATCAGTTAAACGGCAAGTATGATTGTGCTTTAAGTTTACATGCTTATAAATTTATCACACCTATAATATCAGTAGTAGAAGTAAAACCGACTCAAATAGGCAAAGGCATTGGCCAATGTCTAGCAGAAATGTATGCTACTTTAAAAGTATTTGAACAAAGAAAAGTATATGGAATTATAACGGATGGTGTTGAATGGGAATTTTACTTGTTGGAAAACGCAACCTTAACTGTTGATAGAAAAGGCTGTTATATAAATGATATATCCAGCATTCTAGATAGAGTAGGTTATATAGCGGATAAATTTAAAGAATAAAATAATATGGCATTCTGCATTCCCACAAGAAATTAAATTTGTTCACTTTTAATATAAATATTGTATAATAGCTATGCGTCTTAGTTTAAAAGAGCAACAACTAATTAAACAGACTATTTATCAGCTTGATCCAAATGCTATAATTTACCTTTTTGGCTCACGCATTGATGACCATAAAAAAGGTGGAGACATCGATTTGCTGGTATTATCAACGAGCTTAGATTTTACCCAACAAAGACAAATAAAAATAAAACTCTATGAAATAATTGGCGAACAAAAAATCGATTTAATAATTGCCAAAGACACTTCAAAACCATTTGTTCAATTAGTACTTGAGGATGCTATATTACTGTGAATTCAAAACAATTGTTATTACTACAAAGCGAACTGCAATTAATGGATAAAGCAAGCGAGTACCTAAGTTACTCTTATAAACGTTGCCAAGCCATTGCACATCAAGAAAGTTACAACATCGAAGAATTAGATTATTTTGAATCACTCACCAGCCGTTTTGCACGATTAAGTGACTTGTTAATTCAAAAAATATTTAGACTTATCGAGCAACTTGATTTAGAAAACCCAGGTACAGTTAGGGATCGTATTAATCAGGCTGAAAAAAAGGGATTAATTACTAATGCTAGCGAATTTATTGATATCAGAGAATTAAGAAATAGTATTGCACACGAATATGATCCAACGGCAATGTTAAAAATATTTAAAGATGTTATGCATTATTGTCCAATGCTTTTTGATGCTATAGACCGTATTCATAAGTATAGCCAAAAATATAATGAACAGTCTAATTAATAATTGTAGCAACGTATTTAGAGTCAGTGTCACAAGTTAAACAAAATATTATCGCCAAACTTTGCTGGTAAAGCCTGGGTTGCTCTTATGAACCTGGCCTTTATACCTTTATATATCAAATTTTCTGATTCTACTGCTTTCTGTGGATAACAATATCCTACGTATAGATAGCTTTTAGATAGCGTTATAAATATTGATAGTACGCACTTACAATCCTTTTTTGAATATAAGTTGTTTGTGGCTCATAATTTTATTTAGCATTATCAAATACATATATACCCAAAGAGAGCTGTAGAATCAGAAAGGAAATTTTTATGACTACACTTAACTATAATGATGCTGGAGTTAATATAGATGCTGGAGATGCCCTTGTAAAACAAATTATACCAATGGCACACCAGACCTTACGCCCTGAAGTCTTAGAGGGTCTTGGAGGGTTTGGAGGCTTATTTGAATTACCAATCCATAAATATAAAAATCCAGTCTTAGTATCCAGCACCGACGGTGTTGGTACTAAACTTAAATTAGCCCAACGTTTAGATCGCCATGATACCATAGGTATTGATCTTGTAGCGATGTGTGTCAACGATATTATAGTCAGTGGTGCTGAACCCTTATTCTTCTTGGATTATTATGCCACCGGCAATCTTAAGATTGATGTAGCAACGCAAATCATACAGGGTATTGCTAATGGCTGTCATCAAGCTGGATGTGCCCTGATTGGCGGTGAGACTGCTGAAATGCCAGGTTTATATACTAATGATGACTATGATTTAGCTGGGTTTGCAGTTGGTATCCTAGAAAAAACAGCCATTCTTGGGGCTAAACGGGTTCAAATTGGTGATGCCTTAATTGGCATCGCAGCCTCTGGCCCTCATTCCAATGGCTATTCCTTAATTCGCAAAATATTAGATTTATTAGACTTGAGCAATGATGATTTGCAACAAAATATAGATGGGCAACCATTAGGTACCGCACTATTAACACCAACCCGTATTTATGTTAAATCAATCCTTAATCTATTGAAGATTACGAAAATTCATGCTTTAGCCCATATTACTGGCGGTGGGTTGCTAGAAAACATACCCAGGATATTACCGCCCAATACTCAAGCATTGATAGACCTTAGCACCTGGCAACGCCCTGCTATTTTTAAATGGCTCCAGACTACAGGGAATATTGCTGAAATGGAATTATTGCGCACGTTTAATTGTGGTGTTGGTATGGTATTAGTAGTTCCAGAACATACCATCAATATAGTTATTGATAGCCTAATGAAACATGGCGAACATGCATGGCAGTTAGGTATCATAAAAATGGCCTCTAGCGAAGCCTCCAGAATAGTATTTCAAGGCCAAGCACGATGACAAATATATTAACAAAACTACCAGTGATAATCTTGATTTCTGGCAGTGGCAGTAACCTCCAAGCCATTATTGACCAAACTAATGCTGGATTTCTTCCCATACAAGTACAATTGGTGATAAGCAATGAACCAACGGCTTATGGAATACAACGTGCTCAACAAGTTGGTATAGCTACGCAAATTTTAGAACACCGCAATTTTACTACACGCCAAGCATACGATAATGCTCTATTGGAATTAATTGCACCGTATGATCCTGAGCTAATAGTGTTAGCAGGCTTTATGCGCATTCTTACCTCTAACTTTGTTGCTAGATATCAAGGGCGGATGCTCAATATTCACCCTTCTTTATTGCCTAAATATCCAGGGTTAAATACTCATGCTCGAGTATTAGCGGCAGGTGACACTGTACATGGAGCAAGTGTGCATTTTGTTACAGAAATGTTAGATGGTGGGCCAATCATAATCCAAGCCGAAGTGCCAGTTATGCCTGATGATAGCCCTGAGACTTTAGCTGCAAGGGTTCTTGTTAAAGAACATCTTATATATCCACAAGCAATTAAATGGTTTGCAGAAGGGAGATTAGCTTTAGCCTCTCAAGGGGTTCTCCTAGATAAACAATTACTTACTAGACCTGTTATTTGGAGTTGATAGATAGAAAGCGGTAGAATCAGAAAAATTTATGAGATGGAATGAAATCCTTAAAAAGGCGGGATTCGCGTTGCTTCTCCCGCTCTACGAGCTATTCATAGAATTAAATTCCCAATATACCTTAATCTACAGAATAAATCTACGTTTCAGTTAAAGTGCATCTGGAATAGGGAAAACTAACGTGGGTATAATATCCATAATCTCAAGTTTCAATTAGAAAAACATATTATATTTAGTTATGTAACAAAATGCAAGTGTTTTTTGAATCAACAAAAGCCATATTAGCTAAAAAATTATTTAATAAAAACAATTGTTTATAAAATTGTCATGTACTGAGAATATTATGCTCACTAAACACCGAGATCATCTAATCCATCCCCGTTTTCTTAGAAATCACCTACAGATAATAGATATTCCAAAGCCACACTTAGAAATCTTGCAAGCTTGGCAAGAGAGTATCCAAAACCGGACAATTTTTAAACAAACAGAAACCGCTTTGCACAGTCATTTTGTCCAAAAGATTTTGATCGATATTTTAGGCTATGAAGGATTTAATGGCCATAATTGGACGTTAGCACAAGAACAAAAAATTGGTACTGGTAGCGTTGATGTAGCTTTAGGTCAATTTACTAAAGATAATAACCAAATTTTGGCACCATTTGAATTGAAAGGTGCGAAAACCAAAGATCTGGATGCCATTATGCCTGGTCGCCATAAAAGTCCGGTACAGCAAGTTTGGGAATACGCAATGGATGCTCCAGGTGCGCATTGGGTTTTAATTAGCAATTATTTAGAAATTCGTCTTTATGCTATAGGTTATGGCCGTCAAGCCTATGAACTTTGGGCTCTGGCTAATTTAACTGATCCTAAAGAATATTCGCGCTTACTATGGCTTATCAGTGCCACGCAATTACTAAGCGGTGCTACTTTTCAGATCCTTAAACATAGTGAACAGCAAGAACAGGAAATTACTACAGAGTTATATAAAGATTATAAGGCATTGCGGGAAACATTGTTACATACTTTACAGCAGGATAATCCCGATATTACGCCATTAATATGTATCCAGCATACCCAAACCATTTTGGATCGTATTCTATTTATCGCCTTTGCTGAAGATCGCGGACTGTTACCAGATAAGACATTATATCAAGCCTATGAACATGCTGATCCTTACAATTCACGGCCAATTTGGGAAAATTTTAAAGGGCTATTTCGAGCCATTGATCAAGGCAATGTGGCTTTAGATATTCCTGCCTATAACGGTGGTCTATTTGCCTCTGATCCTGCCTTAGAAAATTTGCTAGTCAGCGATGAATTATGCGAAGCCTTTAAAAACATAGGTGAATATGACTTTGCTAGTGAAATAAGCGTTACTGTACTCGGGCATATTTTTGAACAATCGATAAGTGATATTGAGATCTTACAGGCAACAGCACGTGGTGGAACCGATCTTAACGGTATATCCAAACAAAAGCAACATGGCATTGTTTACACTCCGAATCAGATTACCCGCTTTATTGTTGAGCATACTTTAGGTAGTTATGTGCATACTAAATTTGCCGCACTTCAAGATAGTATGGCACATAAACGTCACAAAACTGGAATCTGGAAGAAAAAAGCCTTTGAAATCGAATTTTGGCAGAACTATCAGCAAATTTTACGCACTATGCGCATTGTAGATCCAGCTTGTGGTTCGGGTGCTTTTTTAGTCGCAGCATTCGATTTTTTACACGATGAATATACGAAAGTTAATAACATTCTAGCTGATTTAAGCGGTGGTAGTTATGATCTTTTCGATTTGGATAAGGAAATTTTAAACCGTAATCTATACGGCGTAGATCTAAACGTAGAGTCGACTGAAATAACCAAACTCTCTTTATGGCTCAAGACTGCTAAACGTGGCAAAGTCTTAAATAGCCTAGATGCCAATATTAAACCTGGTAATAGTCTAATTACTGACTCTTCATATACCGATAAACCTTTTGATTGGCAAACTAATTTCCCAGAAATTTTTAAAGTTGAGAATAATAGCGGCTTTGATGTGGTAATAGGCAATCCGCCTTACGTGCGTCAAGAATTAATAATCCCTATAAAACCGTATTTAGAAAAGCATTATCAGGTGTACAATGGTGTTGCTGATTTATATACTTACTTTTTTGAACTTGGCGTAAATCTACTTAAGCCTGGTGGAAAGCTAGGCTTTATTTCGTCACGCACTTTTTTTAAAACCTCTAGTGGCAAAAAATTACGCACCTTTTTAACCCAATCTAGTTCACTTGATTGTATTGTAGATTTTAAGGATTTACAAATGTTTGCTGGCGTTACAACCTATCCGGCTATTTTGATTCTTACGCAAGGCACACCAGAAAAAGATCATATTCTGCGTTTTCAAGAGTTAGAACAATTACCCAAAGATGGTTTATTAAAAGATTTTTTAAATCATGTGTGTAGTATGCCGCAAGTGTTGTTGACTCAAGAGGGTTGGAAGTTACGCAATGGTAAAACTGCTGCCTTATGGCAAAAACTCACCAGATCTAATAACACTATTCAACAAATATATGGTTCGCCTAGGTATGGCATAAAAACAGGTTTTAACGAAGCCTTTGTTATTGATCAGGTTACTAAAGATGCCTTAATAAAAAAAGATCCCAAATCAGCCGAACTATTAAAGCCATTTTTAGAAGGTAAGGATTTACATAAATGGCATATAACGCCGCGCAGTTTATGGATCATCTATATCCATAAAAATCAAATCAATATAGATGATTATCCGGCAATAAAAGAATATTTGTTGCCATTTAAAGATCGACTTAATAAAAGATCAGCCAAGCAAGAGTGGTTTGAATTACAGCAAGCAAAATTAGCATATAAAGATTACTTTCTAGGCTCTAAAATTGTGTACGCTCACTTTCAGGCTAAACCGCAATTTTATTTTGATCCTCACGGCTATTTTTCTAACGACAAAACCTATATCATTCCTAATACTAGTTTTTATGAACTCGGCTTATTACAAAGCAACCTCTATTGGTGGCTCATCACTGCTATGTGTCCCTATGTGCGCGGCCAATATTATGAACTTCGGGTGCAGTATACGGAAACTTTACCTATCCCCAATACCACAGAAGACCAAAAACAAATTATCGCTAACTTGGCAAAAAACTGCCAAACTCTTGCCGAAACTAGGTATCATAAGCAAGAGGCAGTGCGGCGACGTATCCCCGATTTATGTCCACCACAACGGGACAGGAAGCTAAATAACAAACTCAAAAACTGGTGGCAATTAGACTTTTCCCAATTCCGAACTGAAATTAAAAAAGTTTTTAAACAAGATATACCCTTGCTAGAAAGAAATGACTGGGAAAAATGGTTACGACAAGAACAAACTGAAATTGAACGCTTGTCTAGGGAGTTGACTACTTTGGAACAACAATTAAACAATCAAGTGTATGCGCTATTTGAATTAACAAAAGAGGAAATAAAATTAATAGA
>LFCU01000131.1 GCA_001044195.1 Candidatus Achromatium palustre | reverse complement strand
GAAATCTAACAATCTTAACACGCTAACCTGTACATCATTTAGGCACGTAACGGTCGAATAAACACTAGATATAATACCTTTGCTGATATATTGAAAAGCATCTAAAACTAGTTTTGCTGATGGACTACGTGTTGCTCGTTTAGGATTTCCAGAGTAAATTTCTCGCAATGGCTCTTGAGCAGCCATCAATGATTGGCGCAACAGAAATTCCGGATACGTCTACAAGTTGTGGGAACGTTATAAATCATAGGATGCAGAATGTCCAGGATGCTTTTCCATCCAGAGATTGGGAACGATAATTTATGGTTCCCACAACTTGTAGACGTATCCGCAATTTTTAACTCATAATTGGTAATGTTCTTTTACAGTATCACCAATTTGAATTGGCACTGGATCTTTATGGTAATCTTCGTTCCATTCACGATGCTGCACTTTGCCTACAGCAGCTTCTACTGCTTGAGTAAAAGTTACACAGTCATCACCTTGTCCGCCTTCAACTTGAATTTGTGTTTCTCCAGCATTAGTAATGCGAATTTTCATTTTTTTCATATACATACCTATTTACTTGATAATTAAAATCTACAAAACCAAAATTATAACATTTGCTGGTAGCTTCTCAATAACATGCATCTGTTTTATAGATAGAATCTATATGATACGCTATGAAGCGCATCAATTTATATATGACAAGGTATAACCATAAAATTTACCCAAATTTTGCATTCTATGTCAATTTTTGTTACTATTTTATTAAGCTCATAGAATGGGAACTTTTTACATGAAAAGATTTAAGACCATCTTTACACTTATTTTACTGGCTACTGTTTTTATGGCCATTAATCCACAAAAAGCACATGCAAGAGGAGGAAAAGGGCTAGGTAAGTTAATTGGTGTTGTAATTAGAGGCAGTGGTAAATTAGTTGGAAAAGGATTTAATGCTATAAAAAGAGTATTTATTAAAGGCTCTAATAAAGGTAATAGAGGTAATGGAACTGCGGTAATGCCTGGTATGGCAATAGGTTTAGTATATGATCCTGCAGGAAAAGGTTTTTCCAGTTTTGGTTTATACATTGGTGGTTGTTTACCTATACCTATTTTTGGATATGGTGGTATATATGGCACAGGAGGCATCATTCTTGGTGGCAGTAAAGGATTTAGCTTTGCTGTAGGTGGAGGGCTTATGCTTGGATTTATAGGGCTTGGTATTCTGGTGCCGACTCCAGTTTGGATCGGACTTTTAGCATTGTTTAGCTTTTTACTTATGGGGCTTATGTTTAATCATAAGCGAGCTAATCAGCAAACAGAAGATTCTTTCATTAACTAAATATCAATAATCTCAAGAAATGTTTTGCAATCAATGTGAACAATCTTTTCATGGCACTGGATGTGTAAATAGCCCTGGTATTTGCGGTAAAGATGCTGATCTACAGAGTTTACAAGAAATATTGCTCTATGGACTCAAAGGTATGGCTGCATACGCAAATCATGCGAGGCGTTTAGGTAAAACAGATGAAGCCGTAAATGCTTTTATAGAAGAAGCCCTGTTTTCCACAATGACCAATGTCAACTTCGATAAAAATGCAACATTAGATCTGGTGCTTGAGTGTGGCAAACACAATTTGCGGGTGATGGAAATGCTCGATACTGGACATGTTGAAACTTTTGGTAAGCCTGAACCTACGATAGTTAAAGAAGGAACTCAGTCTGGTTTAGGTATCTTGATTACTGGACATGATCTTGTAGATTTGTGGAAGCTTCTCCAACAATGCGAAGGCACTTCAGTAAAGGTATATACTCACGGCGAAATGCTTCCTGCACACATGTATCCCAAACTACGAAATCATCCAAATCTCGCAGGTCACTTTGGTGGTGCCTGGCAAAAGCAAAAGAAAGAATGGACACAATTTAATGGCCCTATTGTGGTAACCAGTAATTGCATTTTGATTCCCAAACAAACTTATGCAGACCGTCTCTTTACAACTAGAATAACGGCAGTTCCAGGCGGTAAACGTTTAATGACCGATGATTTTAGCGAAGTAATTGCCAAAGCTCAGACTTGTGAACCTCTTGTTGATATGTCTATCCAAGAGACAACCATTGGTTTTCACCGTTCTGTTTTAATAGACAATGCAAAAAAGATTTGTGATGCTGTAAACACGGGACAAATCAGTCATTTTTTTCTGATTGGTGGATGTGATGGTGCTGAATCAGGACGCAATTATTTTAGCGAGTACGCTCAAAATACTCCTCCAAATTCATTTATTCTTACCTTAGGTTGTGGAAAATTCAGGATTCGTGATTTCGATTATGGTTCGCATCTTGGGTTTCATAGATTAATGGATATGGGACAGTGTAACGATGCTTATGGCGCAATTCAGGTAGCACTTGTTTTGGCTAATGCTTTGGATTGCGATATCAACGATCTTCCTTTGACGTTAGTAATAAGCTGGTTTGAGCAAAAGGCTGTTGCTGTGCTTTTGACTTTACTGTATCTTGGTGTTAGAGGTATTACTATTGGTCCTAATCCTCCACCTTTCGTTTCTAAAAATGTATTTAAGATTCTTCAGGAAAAATACAATCTTAAACTAACACAAGGTGAACCGCTAAAGGATCTGCAAGCTGCCATCGTAAGATAAGTTATGTTGGGTGGAAGTGCGCACATACAATTCTACACAAGGCTTATGAACAATCATATAAATGTAGTCTGGCCTTAATTAGCAATCAAGCTTCCAAGTAACCTTTTCTCCTGCACGTAAAGGAATTACTTGGTTCGCACCAAAACTATAAGCATCTGGTACTGTCCATGCAGCTTTAACTAATTGCAAACGCTCTTGATTATGTGGCAGCCTATAAAAATCCGCACCATAAAAGGCCGCAAACGCCTCAAGTTTGTCTAATGCACCTGCTTGCTCAAAAACTTCAGCATACAGCTCAATAGCCGCATGAGCTGTATAACAACCAGCGCAACCACAAGAGCATTCCTTAGTAGATTGAGCATGAGGCGCACTATCAGTTCCTAAAAAAAATTTTGGATTACCACTAATAGCGGCGGTTAATAAAGCTTGCTGATGATGTGCCCTTTTAAGAATTGGCAAGCAGTATAAATGAGGTCGGATACCACCAAGTAACATTGCGTTCCGATTATACAATAGGTGCTGAATGGTAATCGTAGCTGCAACCTGAGTCGATGCCTCTTTTACAAAATCTACAGCCTGAGAAGTGGTAATATGTTCTATTATAATGCGCAATTCTGGAAACGATTTGATAATCTTTCCTAAATAGTCTTCTAAAAATACTTTTTCGCGATCAAAGATATCTATTTGCGGATCAGAAACTTCTGCATGTATGGATAAGGGTACATCCAATCTTTGTAGAGTTTCGAATATAGGATAGATACTTTCTATACTCTTGATACCAGATGCTGAATTAGTAGTTACTCCCGATGGATATAGCTTAACTGCGTAAATTATACCACTAGCTACAGCTTTTTGCAGTTCAGTTGTAGTTAATTGATCTGTAAGATATAAAGTCATAAGAGGCTTAAAATTATAATGAGTAGGCAAGGCTTGAAGAATGCGTTTTTGATAAGCCTGGGCTTGATCTGTATTAACTATGGGAGATTTAAGATTAGGCATAATTATAGCTCTAGCAAAGCGTTGCACACTATGCCTAACTGTTGTAGGCAATACAGCACCGTCCCTCAGATGTAAGTGCCAATCATCAGGACGTGTCATTGTAAGTTTAGTTACAATGTTGTTAATTTTATTGGCGTAAGTATTGCTAGAATTATCGATAGATAGGATGGTAGATGTAGTCATAGATAAAACCTATTGAAAAGTATTTTTTAATCGAAAATAAAAATTACACAGTTTAATAATTTTCTAATATACTAGATTTCAGAAAGTACATTATTTAAATTACTTTCATATTTCGGGCTTATTATCTATACTATCTATATAGTTTGTAATTAAATATTAAGCCATTAAATTTTTAACTTTATTGAGTTTGGAATATTACAGATGAAAAAATTACTTATAGCTACTGCTCTAACAACTGCATTAATTACTATGCCTGCAATGGCTTGGTGGGGTGGTGGTCCTTGGGGACCTGGTGGTTGGGGACCAGGATACAATGGTTGGGATAACAATAGTTGGAATGATGGTTGGGGTGATGGTTGGGGCGATTTCTCTATGAATATGAGCGGTGGTGGTCATGGCCGTGGTCATGGTTGGAATCGTTATAATCGTTATGGATATTATGGTCCTTATGGTTATCCTGGTGGTGGTTATTATGGCTATCCAGCATATCCTGCTTATGGTGGTTATCCTTATGGCGCACCTGTTGCCCCTCAAGTTCCTCCTCAAGCAGCTCCAGTAAATCCTCAAGCTCCAACTGAGCAAGCAAGATAATTTTTAATTAGGTAAAGTTATATTTACTAGCACAAGGATGTGTATTTTTTATAGAAGATATTTTTTCATAAATATGGTTGGTGATGTGAGTTAAATCACTTGACCAAATCAACTTGGGTAAAAAGACCAATCAAAACTTCGTGAATCTTTCTCTTGGTCAGTTTATAGACAAATTGCGCTATAAACTTGAGTTACATGGCATTACGCTAGACGTAACAAATGAGAGTTACACTTCAAAAGCGAGTTTTATTGATGGTGATTGTTTGCCTAAGAAATATGAACCTAAAAAGACACATTCCTTCAATGGCAAACGAGTCAAACGGGGTTTATACCGTTCACAAAATGGCACTACTATCAATGCCGATGCGAACGGTGCGTACAATATTTTAAGAAAAAGTAACCCTAAGTTTTCCTTTTCGGAATTAACCAAAAAGGTAGGCGAGGGGATATTGGATTGGTTACATCCTTATACACGTTTGAAGATCTGTTGATTTTTGGTTAGCGGTTCTACAAATTTCTATAAAATTGTGACCTTGTCTTTTAGATCTCATCTACAAGACATTGAAGAATCGTTCCCACACTTTGGGTGGGGAACTTGGTGTTAAGGAATAGATCCCTGGTACCAAAATGTTCACTAGCACAAGGATGTGCATTTTTTGTAGCTTCTCAATAAGCGCCTCTAAACGCAAGTTCTGGTGCCGAGGCAGAACCTCGACACCAGAGACCATACTTTATTGAGAAGTTACCATTTTTTTAGATATTTAGACATTATCCAAAACCCTTTGCCAGACCAACCATAAAAGAAATAATTGAGGGTTTTGAATAATGCCTATTATGTTTTGCGTAGCGGTTATTTCTTATATGATTGTTGCACACCTAAAGACTCTAAATACATTACTATAGCTTTAGTAGCATTGAGATTATTTAATCCTTGAAAAGACATATGAATCCCATCACACATTGCCACAGCACCAATTCTTATTGGACGACATGGTATTGCTACACTGGGATTATTAATATATTTAATTAAATTCTCTTTACTCCAAATAAAATTAGACGTAAGCAACGTAGTAGAATATTTATAGCCTGGAATAGCTGCTACGCGCCGCCCTACAATGCCATATAAACTAGGCCCTGAACCATTTTCAGTATTTTTTAAGGTATGGCAGTTTGCGCATTCCCCTTTAAATAATGCCTTACCAACAGCTAATGTCTGTTCATTGGCACCTATTGTTTGAATAGACCATGTAAATATAAAGATACCTATAATAATATTGACCATATTTACAATGGTTTTAGGTATAATAATACCATTATGGAACCAAGGCTTGATTTTGACACATTGTGTGTTGACATTAAAATTTGCCATTGTATTTATAAACTAATTATAGGGTAGGGACGCACTGCGAAGTCCGTTCCTAACCCTTAAACATCAATACTTAATTTTTATTGTCCAATAACTGCTATTTGTTCTTCTGGTGTAGGTTCCGTTGCAATAAAGTGACTTACTGCCCAGCCACCTAATAAAGCTCCTGCCCCAAGGAGAAACGTATAGGCCATAGAGGCTCGAGCCTCAGCATCACGTATTTCCGTAGCTGCCGCAATTTGTTCGCCAAACACTGCTCCTGCAGCACGTGCTTGCTGTACAGCAGGGTGCATCATTGATACCACTGGAGCTGTCATACTTCCACCTACCAGCATATCAACAAGAATTACCCCACCAATTACTCCTGCCGAAATCCATAGGATGCGGCTAAGACCACTGAGGTGTGTCTCTGTGCTTGGTGCATCTTTGGCAAATCCGGCAAGGGGAAGTAGAATAAACATAACAGCAATGAGTATTTTCCGCATTAACAAACCCCTTGTTAAAGTAAATTTAGTCAAATCTAGATCAAAAGAATAGTTCATAAGTATCGCTATTAATAATATATACTGTCAAGCCTTACTATCAAATAAATCTAAAATCACAATTATTTTGGGTATACCCCAAAAAATATTAATATTATGATAACTTGATTAAGAATAATTTGAGTAAGGATTGAATTAATTAGAAATATAGATAATCAAAATTAGTTTATAATATATTTCCGGTTTTTAGAAATTAAATTTGACAAAAAATGTTTTTGCAAAAATTACCAAAAATCTATTTGCGTGATAATTTAAAAGAAAGTGGCCTAGCATGGGTTGTAATCCGCCAGTCGCAATATAGTTACTTCAGCATCAAATGCCATAAGTTATTGAAAAATTACAATTGCATCTACAATTTATAATTTTTGATTTATTTAGTTCTACTTTTATTAAAATGTTTACTTAACATTAAACATTATCCGAACCCCGTCATTCCTGCGAAAGCAGGAATCTATACCTTAACAATAGCCTTATGTTTGTTAATCTGGTAGAGGGTTTCGGATAATGTCTATTATCAACTCTTGTAAGGTGGATTGTAACCCACCGTTGCTAAAATTAGAATACCCATACACATTTTAAAAAAATTATTCATCTTGTGTTCGCCATCTTAACTACATTTTTTAAGGATACAGTTGATGTATGTAAGTGCTCAACGATTACGTAGTTTTATCCCATTACAAGGATTGATGAATGAAAGCCTTGCCCTACTTGCCCAATATGCCAAAGTATCACGCTTAAAACAAGATACCATCTTATTTAAAATTGGTGACCATTCCCCATATAGCTATCTATTATTAGATGGCGAGATTGAAATCAGCACTAAAAAAGGCACGGCTACCATATTACGATCTGATCATGAAGATGCCCTGTATCCAATAGGCAATCTAGTGCCAAGACAAGTCAATGCTAAAATAGCATCTACAGAGGCTATCTTGGTGCGTCTAGACCGTAATCTATTGGAAAAGGAACTAACTTGGGGACAAATTGACTACAATCAAGACATGCCAGCATTATGCAAGCTTTCTGGATTACCCCAAGATAATCAAGAATGGATTCAAGCCTTATTACATACCCCTATATTCTTTCGGTTACCCATGAGTAATATTCAATTATTATTCAAACGGTTTCGGGAAATCTCTTATGCTAAAAATGAAGTAATAATCCGTGAAGGCGATCCTGGAGATAGCTATTTTATTATTCGTAGTGGTATTTGCAAGGTAGTTCGTAACAATTTTGGAAATGAGATAGTTTTGGGGCGGATGGAGGCTCCTGAGGGATTTGGAGAACAGGCTTTAATTGCTGAACAGCCTAGAAATGCTACTGTAGTAATGGAGACTTCTGGTTCATTAATGTCCTTGGCTAAAAAAGATTTCATCTCTTTAATGCAGGCACCATTACAAAAGCGTGTCCAATTATCTAAAGCTATGAAATGGGTACATGCGCAGCGAGGGCGGCTTCTTGATGTACGTAGTGAAACTGAGTTTAATAGAGGTCATTTAGCGGAAGCTCGTAATATACCTTTATATTTATTGTATCTTAAGAGCACAGTCTTTGCTGCTAGACGGCATTATATAGTGTATTGTGATAGTGGGGCACGTAGTGAAGCTGCGGCATTTTTGTTGACCAAAAAAGGGTTTGATTCGTATGTGCTTGATAAGGCTGCTGAAAATTTAGCAATGCTTCGATAATGCAGGGCAAGCATCTTGTAAGTTAAGGTAAAAGAATAATGTGGTTATGTCTAGTGGATATATTTAATGGCTATGCCTGATAGTTATTCAACTTCGTCAGTATATCCTGGAGGAGTTAATCTTTTCATCAATTCTTTACTACGTCGATACATCCAAATGATACCAGGAGTAGAAGTCTTCCCTACAGCACAAGCCCCCCACATCGATGGAATTATAATAGGCAAAGTAATAGCTTTTTCTGTTGCTCCCAACATTTCTCCTTCAAGCGTCATGACAGCACCGCCAAATACAATGATTAAAACCGCTGCACTAGTAGCAGCTACAGCGCAAACGATACCCTCTAATTCTGCATCAGTCATTGGTGGAGCATCAGAACCAAACCAATCATCAAACCAGCGATAAAAACTAAAGGATTGTTTGCGTGTTTTTATTTTCGATTTCCGGGTATTTTTTGTGTAATAATATTGAAACGCAGGTTGCTCTGCATTATGCACTCCTAAAGTCACTTCTATTTCAGCATGGATTACTGAGGTCGAAAACATAGCGTAAATACACAACAGAACGATACGCAAAAGAACCCATCTGAATTCTTTCTTTTCATAAATTTTATACATGACAACTATCCATTAATGATTTGCTAAAATAAATGTAACTGCACACCGTTATAATTTTAGATTTTATGAGAACTGTAAATGGGACGCATATCGTACAGTATGCGTTTTCACGCTGAACGAGGGAACTCCATTTTGGAAAGTACACTACTACTCATGGTGATATTGCAATATCTTAATAGCCTATCACGTAGGATGGGTAGAACCAAAGTGCAATCCATCATAGATTGATGTGCGATTACGCTAAACTAATCGCACCTATATAAAATAAATTTCAAAACTGGAAAATTCTTATGAATCTATTTCTCAAGGCTTTTGGAGTTACAACCTTGCGTTTAATGTTTCTAACTTTGATATGTATTCTGTTTGTGGATACAACAAGACACGAACCCAATACTGCTTACCTTCTTAAGCAACGCCACTGGTTTCTACAAGCCACAAACACTGTAAAAAACGGCTGGACTATACAATATCAAAATCTTAAATGGAAATTGCATAGCTACCCTCTACTTCCATACCTTGAATATAAAGAAGCAGTACGAGATTTAAACCAAAATATTGAAGCCACAACCAAGCAATTTTTAAGGCAACATCCCAAATCACGTCTTACCACGCGCTTGCGTTGGAGTTGGCTTACATATTTAGCGTCTCAACAGCGATGGTCTGAGTTTCTAAGCTATATACCACCATCAGGAAATCTACCAACAAAATTACATTGTCACAAAATTAATGCTCTAATTGCTACAGGCAAGCAGCAACAAGCATTTACTGAGATAGTGCCATTATGGCTTGTAGGTAAATCCCAATCCAATGCGTGTGATCCAGCATTTCTTGCCTGGCATCAAGCAGGTAAACTCACAGAGGATTTAGTCTGGCAACGCATTGCATTAGCGATGCAAAATTCTCAGATAGGTTTAGTCAAGTATTTACAAAAATTTCTAGCCCCGAATGCTGTAGCTGCAGATAGTTCTAAAATTTGGGTGCAACGTTGGCTTAAAGTATATACAAATCCCAGCTTGATTCTAAATACACAAGAATTTGCAGTAGCGCATCCGTGGCGCGAAACTATATTGCTGTTTGGTCTAAAACGTCTCGCTTACAAAAAGCCGCGCCAGACTCCAGCAGCTTGGAATACACTAAAAAATCAATACACATTTAGCGAATCCCAACTTGCTACAGCCCGTCACACAGTTGCTTTAGCCTATCTACGTTTTGCAAGTCCTAGAGCACTAAATGCCATAGCAGATATAGATGGTATAATAGATGTAAGTTTACAAAAGCAGCGTATCCTCATTGCTCTTATGCAAGGCAATTGGTCACAAGTTTTAACTAGAATAGATCGCTTACCAGCTGAAGAACGTGCTAAACAGCAATGGCAATATTGGCAAGGTCGTGCTTTACAAAAATTAAAGCAGCATACAAAAGCAAAAGCTATTTTGGCACAGGTAGCTCAAGATCGGTCTTATTATGCCTTCTTAGCAGCGGATCATAGTGGTTTTAAATATTACTTGGTCAATAAGCCGTTACAAATTGACTCTAAACTATTAAAGAATATATCACAACAACCATCCGCACTACGAGCTAAAGAGCTGCGTGCTATTGGTTGGATGACAGACGCTCGTTTAGAATGGGGTTGGCTGACTCGAGGCTTAAAAATTGTCGATCTAAAAGCTGCGGCATATCTAGCGCAGCAATGGCGTTGGCATGATCAAGCAATCTTTACCTTAGCACGTAGTAAATTTTGGGATGATCTTAACTTAAGATTTCCTTTAGAGCATCTAAAACTAGTAAAACAATTTGCAAAAGCCAATAAACTTCCAATAGCTTGGGTATTAGCAGTAATGCGGCAAGAAAGTGCTTTTGCAGCAGATGCCATTTCACCTGCAGGGGCACAAGGTTTAATGCAGCTTATGTTGCCTACAGCACGTCAAGTTGCAAAGCGTCTTAATTTACCAGAACCAAGTGCGACAGAGTTGCTAGACCCAACCTTAAATATACAATTAGGCACTAGCTACTTGCGCCAAATGCAGAAACGTTTTGCAGGAAATATGGTTTTGGCTACAGCGGCCTATAATGCTGGACCTAGACGTGTAACTAGCTGGTTGCCTAAAACAACTCTGAATGCTGAAATCTGGGTGGAAAAGATTCCGTTTTCAGAAACCCGTAATTATGTGCGGCGCGTTTTAACCTATATGATTTTATATGAAAAGCTTCTAGGTAAAATTCCAGGTTCTATTGTAAAGCGTATGCCGCTTATTCGTAATAAGGTGGCAATTCGGAGTACAGTTTCAAGAAGAAACTAGAACGATTGAAATGAATACTACCAGCATTAGGCTTTATTTTCAACTATTACCATATTTTTAATATGAGTGTTCAAACGACTTTTATGCCGTGCAGCTTTATTTTTATGGATTAGGCCTTTATTGGCCATCCGATCAATTACAGGAACAGCTTCTTTGTAGGTCTGAGATGCTATATCCTTATCTCCAGTACGGATAGCTTTGATAACTTTTTTGATATAAGTACGCAACATACTGCGCTGTGAGGCATTATGTTGGTGACGTTTTTTTGCTTGGCGAGCACGTTTTTCCGCTTGCGCTGTATTAGCCAAAATTATTCTCCTATTAAAGATTTCATAAATATGACTTTAAATATAATTTGGTTTAACTAGATCAAAATTCTGTTGTGAAGTATCAACATGTATACACATATTAATAAATCTGAACATGGGAATGATCGACCCATTATCCCCTCGCTTATTCCTTGAAGGATGGAGAAGGATTAGTGTTACTTAAATACCTGAGTTCTCAAGTAACAACGAACTTGAGTCCGGTTTTTTTGATGTAGAAGGCTAACCACCCCCAAGTGTGTTCATTAAAACTAAATTAGAAAAATAATGTCAAGGTTTTTTTGCACATTATTTTCAAACATTGATTGTGCAATATACCACACATCACCACAAATTTAGATATTTTAGAATCAATCGTAGATTTTCAGGTTGCATATTGTATCAACATGTAGATAGTTATCATTAGTTTTATGAGTTTTATGAGTTTTATGAATTTTATGCACTATACCTTTTGTCAAGAAGCGAATTTTTTGTAACTTCTCAATAACGTATGGAATTAAGTGTCGAGGAAGTTATAGGATGCGCTTCGTACCTCAGCACATCCTATTTAGCTACCTGCTTCCGCCTACAGATTATATCTTAATCTATTTTACGTACTTGAAACGCTTCAAGTTGAAGTATAGTAGGCTTATTTAAAATTTCAATTAGAACCATGACGCGATTTTCTCCAGAATCCATTTGATATATAGCCTCAAGACCCTTAAAAACTCCATCTGTTATTATAAGATGTTCGCCTGGTGTGAATAATTTATTCGGTTGAATGGTTACTTTATCATTCGTCTTTAATATATCAATTAGATGATCACTTATTTTGGCCGGTTTTTGTCCAAATTTTACTAATTTGGTTACACCAATGGTCGAACAAATTGGCACCCAACTTGGATCATCATCACTACTACCTAAGTGAATAAACAAATAACGTGGAAATAATGGTTCTTCAGTTACAACAAGACGCTGTCGTTGCATTTTTTCAATGGTACATAAGGGGAGATAGCATTCATATCCTTGTTGTTCCAAATTTAATTTAGCTCGTTGTTCTTGGCGTGGTTTGGTATGAATAACGTACCAATGCATGGAGTCTGTATTTTTATTTAGAGCCTGTTGATTGGCAGTCGCAGTTTGCATATTATGAATTCCCTACAATGATTTTTATAGTGATTTCAGAATTTATGCTTCAAACAACAATGCCGCAACGTCTGCAAATTGCTGCACAAAATGAATAGTTAAACTTTCTCGAACATGCTCCGGTACCTCATTGTATTCACCACGATTATCCTCAGGCAAAATAATTTCTTGAATCCCTGCGCGACGCGCTGCAATTAGCTTTTCGCGTACGCCACCAATAGGAAAGACTTGGCCTGTCAACGTAAGCTCTCCAGTCATTGCTAGTTTTTTAGCTGGGGTATTTTTGACTAAAGATAATAAAGCCGAAGCCATGGTAATGCCAGCACTAGGACCATCTTTGGGAGTGGCACCGGCTGGAACGTGTAAATGTATAAAGGCTTCTTTAAAAAACTCAGGGTCAGCATCAAAATCCTTAACATGTCCTAATATATAGCTATAGGCAATCTCAGCAGACTCTTTCATGACATCACCTAGTTGACCTGTAAGCTTAAAGCCACGAGTAAATTTATGACTACATACTGCTTCTACATTTAGAGTCGCGCCTCCTTGTGCAGTCCAGGCAAGACCCGTTACCACTCCAGCACCGCCAAAGGAACGTTCATCTCTAAATACTGGGCTACCTAAATTAGGAATTAAATCCGTTTCAGCAATTAAGATTGGCTTTGTCGTGCCATCTAGAATTTTTACTACGGACTTACGTATAATCTTACCTAATTGCTTTTCAAGACGACGTACTCCCACATCCCTGGCATAGCCATCAATAATGGCACCTAAAGTGGGGTCTTGGATCTGTATATCGTTAGATTCCAGACCTGCTTTTTCAATTTGGCGTGGTAATAGATAGCGTTTTGCGATCTCTAACTTTTCTGCTGCAATATAGCCTGCTAATTTTATGACTTCCATCCGATCTAAAAGTGGAGCTGGAATGCTATCAGTCTGATTTGCGGTACAGACAAATAGTATTTTAGAAAGGTCAAATCTAAGGTCTAGATAATGATCTAAGAACTCAACGTTTTGTTCTGGATCTAAGACTTCTAATAGGGCTGAGGCTGGATCTCCATGATAACTGGCTCCGATTTTATCTATTTCATCTAGCATGAGGACGGGATTTTCAGTCTCTACCTCTTTCAGAGCTTGAATAAGCTTGCCAGGCATCGCACCAATATAGGTGCGACGATGACCTTTGATTTCAGCCTCATCCCGAATGCCACCAACAGAAAAGCGGAAAAATTTGCGGCCTAGAGCATCCGCAATAGAACGACCAATAGAGGTTTTACCTACTCCAGGTGGGCCAACTAGGAGGATGATAGAACCTGCAATGGAACCTTTCATAATTCCCACAGCGAGAAATTCTAAGATGCGCTCTTTTACATCTTCGAGTCCATAATGATCCCGATCTAGAATGTCCCGTGCATGTTTGAGATCAAGATGATCTTGGGAATTAATGCCCCAAGGTAATAGAGTAATCCAATCCAAATAGTTACGGGTTACGGCGTATTCTGGGGAGCCAGTTTCTAACATGGCGAGTTTTTCCATCTCTTCATCAACACGCTTTTGAGCCGTCTCAGACAAGGTTAGCTTTTCCAAACGCTCTTTAAAGCGGTCTAGTTCTGCCGTTCGATCATCCTTAGCAATACCAAGCTCTTTTTGGATGACTTTTAGCTGTTCCCGTAAAAAAAATTCGCGTTGTTGAGTTTGCATTCGTTCTTCTACGGATTGCCGAATCTTTTGTTGGGCACGAGCTAATTCCAATTCTTTGTGTAATAGATCTAGCACTAGTTCCATACGTGGCAATAGCTGTACTGTATCTAATACTTCCTGTAGCTGTTCTTTGGTAGATGTGGTAAGAGCAGCAGCAAAATCAGCTAAGTGCGAAGGGTCATCTGGTCCCAAACGATCTAAAAACAGTCGTAATTCTTCTACATATAATGGATTTAAGGGTAATAATTCTTTGATAGTGTTAATTATAGCCATAGAATATGGCTTGAGATCAGAATCGGTTACAGCCTCATTTTCTTCTGTTAAATAGCGAACTCGAGCTGAAAACATAGGATTTTTTCCCAATATATCATGGACTCGAAAACGCCTTAGACATTCTACTAGGACTTGGAGTCTTTCGCCATTGCTTTGGACTTTGTGGATTCTACAAGCAGTACCAACTTGGTATAAATCAGCAGCAGCGGTATCTTCAGCTTTATCGGTGTGGGTAAGTAGGATACCGAAGACTTTATGGGAACTTTCATCGATAGCTCGTATTAAAGGTCCCCAAGTTTTTTCATCCATTAATAAGGGTACGCCTTGGCCTGGAAAAAATGGTCTTGCAGCTACGGGTAATACATAGATAACACCTGGTAATACTTCATTGGCTCGTGCTAGTAAGGTTGAGTCTTCTTCAGTTTTAGATTCAGAAGCAGCGGCTAGTTTGGTCTCTGGTGTTGTTGCATCTATTTCAGTGGCCGTATCTAGTTCTTCTGTTGGGTCTTGGTCTTGGTCATTCATTATTAATTTATCCAATTATACATTGACAATCGTAGGTTGGGTTGATGGCTTCATCATCAAACCAACATTACAACAATGTAGGGTTGTCAAACGGATGGCAACCCAACCTACGATACTGTCAAGCTCGCTGCTACAATTTAGTTTTTAAGAATACACATTTTAACAACTGCTGTTGGAATATTTGGGCTTTGTGGATTCACCATGATTTTTTGTAATCTAGGATTAATAATAAGATCCATATCTTCTAGCGGAATAGCTCCCAACAATACAGCATCTCCTAAAACCAAAGCACCTGTATAACAATTTCGGTTTTCAAAGTGGATTTGGATAGGACCAACATAAGGTACAAGAGTTTGCTTTCCTTCTGCTGTTGTTACTTCACGTTTTTCCAATTCATTGAGATTCAATTGAATAGCAACATGTTTTGGTATACATAATGTAATTGCACCAGTATCGACCAACGCTTGTAATTTGATAGATTTTAGTGATGAATCTCTAGGATTGATTAATTCAATATCTGTGTATATTAATCCCATTTTCCAGTTCCTAAAAACTTGGATAAAGTTAGGTAGAGTACGCGCATTGCGTACCCTACTACTGTGTGTGGGCAGTGCCCACCATACACAAAATGATGGGTTTTGTTTTAGCTCTACCCATCCGACATATAATCCATTGCAGCGACTGTATTGGCGATATTTACAAAATCCATCACAGTCAATTGCTCAGGACGCAAGGAGCTATCTATATTACAGGTTCTAATTGTGGTTTCTGACAACAAAGGTTGCAAAGCATTACGTAATTTTTTACGGCGTTGCGAAAAGGCTTGGGTAACTAGTTTGGTAAAAAGGCTTAAATTAGAAATAGTATATTTAGGTTCTCGATACGGTCTAAGCCTTACAAAACTTGAGTTTACCTTAGGAATGGGTTTAAATGCCGTTGGGGGAATATCAAAGACCCATTCTATACAACAATGGATCTGGGTCATAACACTTAAACGCCCATAGATTTTAGAACCCGGAGTTGCAACCAGGCGTTCTACAACTTCTTTTTGTAATAACAAATTAAGATCTGCAATACAGTCTAGCTGCTTTATAAGATGGAATAGCAATGGCGTTGAGATATTGTATGGCAAATTCCCTACTACTCGTAACAGGTTAGGATTTATAGCATTATGTGTCATGAGGTTATTAGTATTATTTTCCTGATGCAGTAAAGCACAAAAGTCAAATTTTAAAGCATCCCCATTGTGAATTCGTAATGTCCCCAAACCATTACAGTTTGTAGCTAAAGGTTCTAATAAATCTCGATCTAATTCTATTACATCTAGGCTTTTAGCGGCACGTAGTAAGCCTATTGTGATGGCACCACGCCCAGGGCCAATTTCTACTAATTGTTGGTTTGGGGTAGCTGCTACAGCATTCAAAATCTGGTTTATATACCAAGAATCATGTAGAAAATGTTGGCCAAAGCGGCGGCGTGGTGCAGTTGACATTAGGTAATACCAAAGTATAGTTTATTTGAACTGATAAAATTCTCGATTAATATAAGCTGTAGCAGCATCAATTTGTGCATCGTTCCAACCTAAAGCCTGTGTACACATTTTAACTTGCTGACGTAATTCCGTGAGTGATTGCATAGAACTTTTAGGGCCAGAGTAAAATTTGTTTGTATGACAGCTACCAAAGCAGTTTTGTTTCACTAAATCTTTACCCAATTTGAAATCCGCAGCTTGAGCGATTGATGGGGTATATAGCTCAAGCCCTAGTATGACACCAATTAGGATTGGTAAAATATGGCTATTTAAAAGACGAATATTCATGTAACTCCTTGAATTTATGAGTTTTATACAACAGGTTATTGTAAAATTTTAGATCTTTAATGTGTAGAAGATCTATTGTAGCACATTAGAGATCTGTTAGTGGTTTTCATATTTTGTTGATATTCTATGTTTTGAGGTAGTGCCTCAATCTATAGGATAGTGAAGGAAACCATATATGATACGAATATTGATTTTTAATGAAACAAAATGTTAAAAGACTTATGGGTATATACTTATATGCCCATTTCGGGTACACTGGGGTGTGCGCACCTTAAGTTCATTATAAAATCCAGGAGTCATACTTAATGCCAACTCCATTTTCGCATCCTTTAATTCGTATAGCTTTACAGTCTATTACTCCGGCTGGCGGTACTATAGCAGATTGGATGGCAGATTACTGTCGGAATCCCAGTCAAGCATTGCCGCAGGCATTAACCACTGCTAATCAGCAAACTTGGCAAACTATAGAGCTAGCTTTAGCTGGAGATATGCTAACTGGTAAGCTTAAACAGAGTCTAGCTAGTGGCAAGTATCAAGCAGCTTTAACGCCATTACAGCAGTATCTGGATACTCAATCTAGTGATTATCGTAAAAATTGCCTCGCTGAATTTGCAGCAGCTCGTAATGCTAACCTATTAGAACCCAAGTTTGATCAATCTTTGCTTGATCAGGCTACAACTTGGCAACAATGTAATACGGATCTTATTGAACAGGCGCATCAAACTATAGCTATAACGGCACAAGAATTACAAACTGATTATCCGCATTTAGCCCAGCTTTTAAGTCAACAGGATGCGGGTTCATCTTTGCTGGTAACTCTATTTGGCTATTTTCTAAACCAGGCCATTAGTGATGATGAAGATCTACGGGATGAGCTTAATTTTAAATATTTACGCCAATTATGGAAGGGTCACAAGACTGAATTTGCGGCGTTACAGCAAATATTAGTAGATTTAGGTGCTGATCTAGCTGCTGCATTTACTGCTTTAGCCACGCATCTGGATACACGTTTTGATAATCTGGATACAGGTATTGCGACACTGTACGCTGAGATCCAGGAACAGTTTGCCCGTCTGCATCAACCAGGGCCAGTAACGCCAAGTTTAACGCAAATTATTCACGATCCGCAAGAACGCCAATTAGTACGGCAACTATTACAGCGGTTTCGTGCTTTACCAGCATCCAAACAGATTGAGCTTCCTGAATTGTTAAATCAACTCGGTAAACTTCAGGTAGCTACTGGTGAGTTACAGGAGGCCAAACAATTATTTGAAGAAGCCAATGATGCGGAAGGGCATTATAATAGTTATCGTGTAGCCTTAGAAGAGCAAAACTTAGATACAGCTCTCGCTGCTTTGTTGCAAGCAGCTAAAGCTGATCCGCAGCATTTTGCGCCCTTTCCGCTACATAAGTACACTCCCGAACGCATTTTAGGAGCTGGAGGTTTTGGGGTGGCGTTTTTATGTCAGCATAATTATCTACATCAACATAAGGTAGTAGTAAAGAGTTTACATCCGGAAAGTCTGGCGCGGGCTGTAACCAACATTTTTAGCGAAGCTAGTACTCTTAAACACCTTAAGCATCCTGGTATTATCCAAGTAGAAGATACTGATTATGTGGATGCCAGTCGCCACCAGCAGCCATATTTGGTAATAGAATATTTTGCTGGCAGTCAATCGCTAAGTTCTTATCTGGCAACTCATGGTAATTTATCAGCAGCAGATGTCTTAATTATTGCTAAATTAATGGCCCAAGCCTTAGCGGCTGCGCATCAAGCTAATATTTTACATCGTGACATTAAACCGGATAATATTTTAGTCAAGCGTGATAATTCTGGTAATTGGCAGCTCAAACTTATTGATTTTGGTCTTGCCGCTCCGCATCAGTTAGTTAAGCAAAGTATCCTGTTAGCTAGTAGTAAGCGTAAAACTCTGCTGGGTGTTAGTTTAGGTGGTACTTATAATTATGCAGCTCCCGAACAATTAGGGATGCGCAGTGAAGAGATAGGATTTTATAGCGATATATATGGTTTTGGTAAAACCTTATGTTTTGCTTTGTTTCGGATGACCGCACCTACTTTAGCGGAATGGCAACAATTAGGCTTTGAGCATCCGCTTACTACTTTATTAAATAGCTGTCTACATGAAAACCCAGCAAAACGCCCGCAAACTTTTACAGCAATCCTGCAAACTTTATCCTTAAACGCACCTACCACTGCTTCTCCTATCCAGACTTCTGTTGCAGTAAAATCACCCAAGCCAAGCCAAGAAAACCCAGCTACGGTAATTTTTACTACTATCGAAGATCCAACTTTAATTGCTGACATCAAAGCCGCCGAACAAGCCTCATATTTAAATAAAGAGGGAACTTGGATAAGTAAACAGGATCCAACCAAAATCAAAACATGGCGTAACGCAGCAGATCAAGGCCATGCCGGTGCCCAATTCCTTATGGGCTTATATTTTCACTTTAGCAGTACGGATCAAGATTATGAGCAAGCAGTAACCTGGTACCGGAAAGCAGCGGAACAGGGTAATGCATCTGCACAGAATAACCTTGGCTATATGTATGAATATGGTAAAGGCGTAGAAAAAGATTATCAGCAAGCAGTAACCTGGTACCGGAAAGCAGCGGAACAGGGTAATGCGTCTGCACAGTATAACCTTGGCGATATGTACCGAAATGGCTACGGCGTAGAGAAAGATTATCAGCAAGCAGTAACCTGGTACCGGAAAGCAGCGGAACAGGGTAATGCGTCTGCACAGTATAACCTTGGCTATATGTACCGAAATGGCTACGGCGTAGAGAAAGATTATCAGCAAGCAGTAACCTGGTACCGGAAAGCAGCGGAACAGGGTAATGCGTCTGCACAGTATAACCTTGGTGATATGTATGAAATGGTAAAGGCGTAGAGAAAGACTATCAGCAAGCAGTAACCTGGTACCGGAAAGCAGCGGAACAGGGTAATGCGTCTGCACAGTATAACCTTGGCTATATGTACCGAAATGGCTACGGCGTAGAGAAAGATTATCAGCAAGCAGTAACCTGGTACCGGAAAGCAGCGGAACAGGATCATGCACTTGGACAGAATAACCTTGGCTATATGTACCTAAATGGCTTAGGCGTAGAGAAAGATTATCAGCAAGCAGTAACCTGGTACCGGAAATTAGCGGAACAGGATCATGCATTTGGACAGAATAACCTTGGCGTTATGTACCAAAATGGTTACGGAGTAGAGAAAGATTATAAGCAAGCAGTGATCTGGTACCGTAAGGCAGCGGAGCAGGGTAATGTTTACGGACAAAATAACCTTGGTTATATGTACCACAATGGCTACGGCATAGAGCAGGATTATCAGCAAGCAGTAGCCTGGTACCGTAAAGCAGCGGAACAGGGTGATGCACTCGGACAGAATAACCTTGGTGTTATGTACGAAAAAGGCTACGGAGTAGAGAAAGATTATCAGCAAGCAGTAACCTGGTACCGTAAAGCAGCAGAACAGGGTCATGTACTTGGATATAATAACCTTGGTGTTATGTACGAAAAAGGCTGTGGAGTAGAGCAAGATTATGAAGCAGCACTAAACTGGTACGATAACGCAGGGAATAAACAGGCATTGCAACGACTTGAATCAGAGAGAGGTATCAAACTGGAGGAATGGTCGCTAGGGTCGCGTCGCCGTATCCGTAAAATATGATAACCATTCAGCTCGTAGGTGCGATTAGCGAAGCGTAATCGCACAATTTTTGCCACCATTTAAATATTAGTTTTGATGAATATCATGTGCGATTACACTTCGCTAACCGCACCTACCGAGCCAATCATTGCTGGCTGGTATTAATGGGTTGAATTAGATAGGCTTGTAATCGTTCCTGTATGCTATATAGGAACGATTATCCATCTTATATAAATTGCAGCTAAATGAAACAAAAAATATATATTGAAACAAGCGTTATCAGCTATCTAGTTGCTCGCACGTCTAAAAACATTATCATTGCAGCCCACCAAGCTTTAACTACTGATTTTTGGCAGCAAATTGATGACTATGAAACATATATCTCGGATATTGTAATTCAAGAAATATCTAAAGGAGACCAAACCCAGGCTAAACTTAGATGCCAACTAGTCGATAAATTTCCCATTTTACAAATTGATCATGAAGCAAAAGAACTTGCTAGAAAACTTCTTACGATAGGTATTATACCAAATAAATGTCCAGAAGATGCACTGCACATTGCAGTTGCAGCATCCAATGGTATGGATGCGATATTAACTTGGAATTTTAAGCATATAAATAATTTCTTTACCAAAAGAAAAATTCGTCAAGTAATCGAAGACAATGGTTGGACTTGTCCAGAAATTTGCTCACCAGAAGAATTTTTAGGTAATAAAATATGAACGACCCCATTATAGAAGAAATTCATCAACTCCGTGATGATCATGCTAAACGATTTAATTATGATTTAGATGCCGTCTGTGAAGATTATATGCAGCATCAGCTCCTAATGAGTGATAGGCTGGTTAGATTAACACCCAAAATAATAACCTCTTGTAGTCAAACCTTGGACCACACCAGCGGAACGAGCAGCTACAATCCTTACCAAACAATCACCAACACCTGATACACCTGCACCAGCAAGGTAGGGCACAAAACCTGCGAGCATTGCGCCATATAACAACAGCCAGGTAGGATACGCATTGTGTACCTTTTCCTCTTAAAACATTAATTTATGGTACGCAATGCCCCTACCTGGCTTTTTGACATCCGAAGATTGTTTGAATATAGAATGTTGCAATTACGGTTCGCTAATCGTACCTACGTGCTATTTATAATGATTAGTTATAGCAATAATTTCTATTTCATTATCATCGATATAGAGAAATATTGCTCGATACTGTATATCTATCCTGAACGAATAAATTAGTCTGTGTTTTGGTTCTAATATTTCTGTATTTAATGATGGATGCAGCGGATTATTCTCAAATAAACCTTTTGCTTTGTTGTATTTTTTAAGCAAATTATGTTTTTTAAGATATAATTTTAAATCATCACGCAGTTCTTTAATTTCCATCATTTATATATTGAACTCTGTTTTAAACCATTTTCTAAAGTGTTTAAAAAATCTTCAGAATAATTTTCATTCTTAAAATCTGCAATAATATCTTCTATATTGTCTTTTTTAAATTTTTGAAAAAATATCTCACGCTCAATTAAAGCAGTCTTAATTGTTTCAATTTGTGATAAATTCATGCGTGAAATCAAATCTATCAAATTATCAATATCAATATTAACCAACAGTTGCATAATTTAATGCTCCATCCAAATACCTATTTTAAAAATGTTAACACTTACTGCTTAATACGCAATTTTTGCACCAATCCAAAGTGATAGCAAAATATCTTGCCCTATAATTTATAAAATGGATTTGATGAGTTTCGCCACCGTGCTATATTGTTTCTATCAGCAAATTATATAATTAAACGTATGAAAATATCTAATTTACACATATTGAATAATTATTGGGGACTAATCGAAACATTGCATACAAATTGGAAGCTAGATTTGCTAGATAAACTTACTCAATCTATCCAGAAAAATAGCCCAATAAATTCTAATGTTATGAAAAATGCTTTTGGTGCTTGGGCATCCGAACAATCGGCAGAACAAATTATTCAAGAGCTTCGCAATAGCCGTAGTACCAATCGACAACTAGAAGAATTATGAATGGGTATTTACTTGATACAAATATTTGTATTTACTACATTAAAGGCAAATATAATCTTGATAAAAAATTTGATACCGTAGACGACAATTTTCTTTTCATTTCTGAAATTACACTGGCTGAACTTAAGTTTGGTGTTGAGAATAGTGCTTTTCCAAATAAAAATAGAACAGTATTACAGGACTTTCTATCTGGTATTCAAATCCTTCCCATCTTTAATGCCTTAGATGTATTTGCTAAAGAAAAAGCTAGATTAAGAAAATCAGGTACTCCTATTGATGACTTTGATTTATTAATAGGAGCAAGTGCCATCGCTAATGACATGGTACTTGTTACAAACAACCCCAACCATTTTATAAGGTTAAATGGGATTGTGATAGAAAACTGGACATCAATATAATATACAGCCAGGTAGGATAGGCACGGCCTCATCTTGCCCACGTAGAATCATAATTTTTCCTGTTTGGTTCGTATGGGCAAACGATACACCAGTTTGCCCGCCCTACCTGGCTTTTGAAAAATTTCTACATTATGCCACCATGGAATTTATCGCACAAGCCAGGTAGGGTAAGCATTGCGTACCTTTTCCCCTTAAAACGTTAATTTATGGTACGCAATGCTCCTACCTGGCTGATTGCATCCATTATTATCCTGGCTTTGTTTTGCGTTGCAAGGACATGCAACGTCAAATACAAAATAATAGTTAATAAACTGGCTTGTTTATTAGCCAATTCATCGTGTAAATTTATTTAATGGTCAAAGCCTAGAGCGAAACTAAGTGCTGTTTTCAGATGTTTCATTTTGTCTGGACTTAATTTTATAATGAAAGAGCCTATTTTAGCCTTTGATACTGTTTGGATATGATCAAGATTTATCGCACAATCATTTTTCATCCCATCCTCTGTACCCAAAATAACTTCTGATGGAATATCCCGTATCGTTTAGGTTAGGGGAGCTATAGTTATTTCGCTAAGAAATTCAATAGCCGAATCTCTTGTAAGTATAACAACTGGCCTTTTTTTATCTGGATTTTGAAATTTATACCATCTGATTTCACCACGCCTCATTATCACACCATACTTGTTCATTTACTAAATCATCAAATTCCCCTGGTACTACAGGATATTTTAAGTATCCATTCTTATGTTTTTTCTCCAAATCTTCCACTTTAGTCTCGATTAATTCAATGTTCACTAAAATATATTCCTTCTGAACGTGTTTTAGTTGATCGAGCATGGGAATAAACAAACCATCTTTAACTTTTTTTGCTTTAACAAGCATATACACCTCTTTTTGCTTACTAACGATTAATTCTACTTTGTCAGCGAGGTAGGGCGCAAAACCTGCGGGCATTGCGCCATATAACAACAGCCAGGTAGGATACGCAATGCGTACCCTACCTGGCTTTTGAAAAATTTCTACATTATGCCACCATGGAATTTATCGCACAAGTTGTGCGACTATTTAAACAATTGGCTATGACTACCTATCCTCACTAACTTAACCACATTCACATCAACCATCTGGTAAATCAATAACACATCACTGCTGATATGGCACTCTCGAAAATCGGCCCAATCACCTATTAAAGCATGATCTCTTGCTTCAGGTGGCAAGGGTTTGTTTTGGGATAAAAGATACAAATATTCAATCAATTTAGTAAAATACTTATCACTCAACTTTAGCTTGCTACTATCACGTCTAAACGCCTTGGTTTGCTGCAAAATCATTTTGTCAGTTGCGCCTTTAATTGCTCAAGGCTAACATCTTCTAAATCGTGATTATTTCTTGCATCCTGCATCGCAGCTTGGGTATCTTCATTTGGAAGTTTTAATTCAAAAGGAATGCCCTGTTTAAGTCTAATTTGCTCAAAATATATGGTAATAGCCTGGGTAGTTGAAATGCCTAATTGTGTTAAAATACGTTCCACATCACTTTTAAGCTCAGGTCTGATTCGTGCATTAATAATAGCTGTTTTCATATGTACGCCTTTTGTGTTACGAATGACATACATTTTAGCATGATTAACTCGTAAAAAATTAATATCATACAAATTACACTCAACCAGCAAGGTAGGGCGCAAAACCTGCGGGCATTGTGCCATATAACAACAATCAGGTAGGGTATGCAATGCGTACCTTTTCCTTTTAAAACGTTAATTTATGGTACGCAATGCCCCCACCTGGCTTTTATTTGGTATTTATCGTCGGGCACGATACGACCGTACCCAACTTACCTGGTTTCAGGCATCAGCATTTTGCAAGAGATTTGCATAATCCTTTCCTGATGTTGGTGGAGGCAATGGTTTGTTGTCTTCTCTATACAAGTCAATGGCTTCTTCAACAATTTGGCAAAGTTCTACAAAAACTTCTTGTTCATTTTCGCCATGGCATCCACCGTATATCAAGCCTGGGCAACTACCAACATAACAGTCATCTTCTTCTGACCATTCAATAATTTTCGCATATCTGGCACTTGCTTTCATTTTTTTTGAATCCTCAATAGCTTTTTGCACTGCCTTTACTAAATATTTCTTTGCATCATCTCCTGGATTTCCGGGCACAGTTATTGGTTTTGAAACGCTTGGATGGGCAAAATTCCGATGAGAGCCTTTCCCTCCACGATTAGTAAAACCAGCTTTTTTCAATTTTTCTATCAACTCATGAACTTTCGGAGGCATTCAAACTTCCTTTATATTGTGCCTAACGTTTAGGATAATCCGCCTGCCGGATCGGTGCCAGCACGGTAGGATGGGTAGAGCGAAGCGAAACTCATCAAATACATCTCATAATCTATTGCACTCAAAGTTTTTTGTTATTACTTTGGATTGGTGCAAAGATTGCAAATATGATTTTTGAATATGGGTTTCGCCGCGCTCTACCCCTCCTACAAAAAATCAAAAATAACGACAATCAGACATCATATATTTTTCCGCTGTTGCTATATGGCGCAATGCTTGCAGGTTTTGCACCCTACCTCGCTTTACCTTAGGAATATTTTAATGCCTAAATTAAAAAAAGAAATAATTAGCAAGCAACATCGTGATGTTGCCTATGAAGATCCTTACTGCAGGTATTGTTGCTTTATTGGAAGCAGCAAGGCATAAAGTAGCTCAAACAGTCAACGCTATGTTGACGGCAACTCATTGGGAAATAGGTCGCCGCATAGTAGAATTTGAGCAATTTGGCAGCATACGTGCTGATTATGGTGATAGATTGTTGATAACATTATCCCATGATTTGACAGCAAAATTAGGACGTGGCTTTGGCGTTGATAATTTACAATATATGAGAAATTTTTTTATTGTATACTCCCTTGACAAGATTTACGCGACGATGTCGCGTAAATTTGCAACGGAACAAATTGCAAACGTCATTTACGAGACACCGTCTCGTAAATCTGCAACGGAACAGATTCTAGACAACATTTCCGCAACACCGTCTCGGAAATCTGCAACGCAACGTATACCAGATAAATCGGATATTTTGCAATCATTAGAATCAGATCCATTAGAAGATTATTTGGTTAAATTGGCTGCATTATTCCCTCTTTCCTGGTCCCATTACGTCAGATTATTATCTGTCAAAACTGATGAAGCCCGTGAATTTTATGAGATCGAAGCCATACGCGGTGGCTGGTCTATACGCCAATTAGATCGGCAAATAAGCACCTTATTTTATGAACGTACAGCCTTATCCAAAAATAAGGCGGCCATGCTCACCAAGGGAGCAGAAACCAAACCTGAAGATATAATCACTGTTGAAGATCAGATTAGGGATCCAGTAGTCCTAGAATTTTTGAATCTAAAAGATGAATATTCAGAAACTGAACTTGAAGAATCGTTAATTCACCATTTAGAAAGTTTTCTGCTCGAACTTGGCAATGATTTTACTTTTGTTGGTCGGCAAAAGCGCATCCGTATTGGCAATACCTGGTATCGCATGGATTTGCTTTTTTATCATCGCCGCCTTAGATGTTTAGTGATTATAGATTTAAAGACTGATAAATTTACCCATGCTGATGTTGGTCAAATGAATCTTTATCTTAATTATGCGTGGGAACATCTAACATTGCCGGAAGAAAATCCGCCAGTTGGCTTAATCTTATGTTCGGAGAAAGATCAAGCAGCAGCTCATTATGCATTAGGCAATCTATTGAATAAAGTAATGGCAGCAGAATATCAACTTGCATTACCTGATCCTAAAAAATTAGCCAAAGAGATTGAAAAAACTCGGCAAATCTTACAAAGATTTTCCCAACCACCTGCTAATAATACTATAAAAGTCGCTAACGCTAATTTTAACAGTCGCCAAAATAGGTTTCTTGGTGATACCCAAAAAGGAAACGAAATTTCCTGCCAAGAATATGCCGAAAAAATGAAAATTTCGGTTGCTACAGCACGGCGAGATTTGCAAAGATTACATGCAGAAGGATATGTTGATAAATTATTAAAAGGTAAGAAGATATTTTTTATCACTAACTAATTATAGCGAGGGAGGGTGCAAAACCTGCGGGTATTACGCCATATAACAACAGCCAGGTAGGATACGCATTGCGTACCCTACCTCGCTATTTAGTTGATTTTTTGAATTCTTGTCTTATCTCTTCTGGAGTTGGCAAAATTTTTGCAAATTCCTCAGGAAGATCAGTTGAGGTTTCATAACAAGAGACACCAATCGGTTTATTTAAGTCACGCAATGCATATTCCACAACAATATTGTCTTTATCACGACACAAAATTAACCCTATTGAATGATTGTCTTCAGGTGTTTTAAGCTGTTCATCTATGGTAGTAAGGTAAAAGTTAAGTTTTCCAGCGTATTCCGGTTTAAATGTGCCATTTTTCAATTCAATAACTACATAACAATGCAATTTAATGTGATAAAATAAAAGGTCAATATAAAAGTCGTGCCGACCAACCGTGAGATGATATTGCCTACCCACAAATGCAAATCCTTTCCCAAGTTCAATCATAAAAAATCCTAAATGCTCAACCAGTGCATCTTCTACGATCCGTTCTGGTGATGCTTGTTCAAGGTTTAGAAAATCAAATACATAAGGATCTTTTAAAATGTCGCACGCTAAATCAGAATTTGGTGCTGGCAAGCGTTCGCCAAAATTATTATTAATAGGTGTCTTTATGCCTTGGCGTTCAAACAGTTCATTCTTAAGTTGCAGTACCAAAACTTTACGAGACCAATTATTTTCGATGGTTTGTTGGATATACCAAATAGCTATATCGCAATCATTAACCTTTTGAAAAATTTCTACATTATGCCACCATGGAATTTGTCGCGCAAGTTGCGCGACAAATTCGTGATCTTGATAAAAAGCATAAAACTTTTTCATGCGGTACAAATTTGCCCGTGAGAATCCCTTGGTTCCATCTAATTCACTGGTCAAGTCTTGCGAAATTTGTGCAATTACTGCATCGCCCCAACCAGCAGATTGTTGTTTTTTGAAAACATGCTTGCCAACTTCCCAATAAAGATCAATAAGCTGTACGTTGACTGCCCGTGCGGCCTTAATTTGGGCAGACTACACCCTTTCTTTCAAGGATTGGATAAATTTCCGATAGTCAATTGTGTTTACAATTTTTTTACTCATAGTTTCCTGCTTCTAAGTACGATAGGATGGGTAGAGCAAAGCCCATCATTCAAAAGTTATATTTACAATTTTTGCACCAATAAACCTTTTACTTTGTTGTATTTTTTAAGCAAATTATGTTTTTTAAGATATAACTTTAAATCATCACGCAGTTCTTTAATTTCCATCATTTATATATCGAACTCTATTTTAAACCATGTTCTAAAGTGTTTAAAAAATCTTCAGAATAATTTTCATTCTTAAAATCTGCAATAACATCTTCTATATTGTCTTTTTTAAATTTTTGAAAAAATATCTCACGCTCAATTAAAGCAGTCTTAATTGTTTCAATTTGTGATAAATTCATGCGTGAAATCAAATCTATACAATTATCAATATCAATATTAACTAACAGTTGCATAATTTAATGCTCCGTTCGAATACCTATTTTAAAAATGTTAACACCTACTGCTTAATAATACGCAATTTTTGCACCAATCCAAAGCCAGGGAGGGTACGCACTGCGCACCTTTTCCTCTTAAAACGTTAATTTATGGTACGCAATGCGTACCCTACCTCGCTTCATAATCACGCTTGACGTTAATCATGCAATGCGTCATTATATGACGCATGATCAAATCATTCAAATGCAAATATACTGAAGCTCTGTCAAGAGGCACTAATGTCAAGAAATTCAGCAGCATTGCCAAGGTCGCTCGGCGAAAGCTCAGACAGCTCGAAATCGCTAATTTACTTGATGATTTAAAAGTACCACCTGGAAACCATCTTGAAGCACTCAAAGGTGATCGCGCTGGTCAATACAGTATCCGCATCAACGATCAGTGGCGAGTTTGTTTCTATTGGACAGATGCAGGTGCTGAAAATGTGGAAATCGTGGATTACCACTAAGGAGATTTTAATATGACAAAACTAGACCCCATCACTCCAGGAGAAATTTTATTAGAGGAGTTCTTAAAGCCAATGGGAATTAGCCAGTATCGTTTGGCCAAGGAAATCGGGGTTCCCGCACAGCGTATCAATGAGATTGTTTTAAATAAACGTTCTATAACAGCTAATACGGATTTACGATTATGCCGATTTTTTGGTTTGTCTAATGGATATTGGCTACGTGCTCAAGCTGCCTACGATACGGAAGTCACCGAGCAAACTCTTGGTCCATCACTTAATAAGATCAAACCTTGGGCTGAATATACGACCCAAAAACAGCATTAACTAGGGCGCAAAACCTGCGAGCATTGCGCCATATAACAACAGCCAGGTAGGATACGCATTGCGTACCTTTCTTGAAGTTAAAACCGCAAATGAATTAATATGAGATAATGCCTCAATCTTGAAAAGGTACACAATGCGTACCCTAACTGGCTGAAAAGTAAATTTCATAATCTTTAAAGAAAATGTTAGTATTATTTTACCATGACAAAAAATCGTAAACAGATGATTAATATTAATCACCATACAGGCTTGAAGTATGAAATGTAATTTATGTAAAGTTTGGATACCAGCCGTTGTCTTTGTTATTGTAAGTTTTTTTATTGCCTATCAATTTGTTGAGCCAGCACCACCCAAAACAATTCGTATAGCTACAGGCCGGGTTGGTGGTGGTTACCATACCTTTGCTCTAAAATATAAAGCATTATTAGCGAAAGATAATTTTAATTTAGAGATTGTACCTACCGCAGGTTCCATAGAAGTACTCCAACGCCTTAAATCAAAAGATGTTTCTGTTGGTTTAGTCCAAGGTGGAGTTGGAAAATCTGTTGCGTCTAGTGGATTAAAATCTCTAGGTAGCCTTTTTTATGAACCATTATGGGTATTCCATAAACGCCAACATTCAATTAAATATTTATTTGATTTACGTGGTAAACGTATTGCGATTGGGGAGAAAGGCAGTGGTACTCGTCCATTAGCATTGCAATTATTAGCGGATAACCAAGTTACAGAAGCAAATACAACTTTTTTGGAATTGTCTTCGCAACAGGCGGCACAACAACTAAAGGCTGGTAAGATTGATGCAGCTTTTTTTGTCATGTCCATAAAAGCTAACACCATCTCTAAATTGCTTCAAGATACGACAATTACACTATTCAGCTTTAAACGACATATTGCGTACACAAGCCAACATTCGTTTTTAAGTAGCCTTAAATTAGGCGAAGGTGTGATTAATCTACAGAAGAATATCCCGCATGAAGAAAAGATATTATTGGCAACAACAGCTAGTCTAGTTGCTCGAGAGGATCTACATTCAGACTGGGTGTCTATTTTATTAATGGGTGCCGAAAAAATACATCGATCTGGTGGCTTATTGGAACGACCAGGACAATTCCCATCAACACAATTTGTTGAATTTCCTATGAATAATAATGCGGCTGTCTACTTGAAAGAAGGGCCATCATTTTTGCACAAGATCTTCCCATTTTCAATAGCAGCAACTATAGCGCGCTTAACAATAATGATTATTCCGCTCATCGCGGTGTTGATGCCATTATTTAAGAGTGCACCACCAATATATCGTTGGCGCATTCGATCACAGATTTATCGTTGGTACGTAAGATTATACGAAGTAGATCAATTCTTAGATAAAATTGCTGATGTGGATATTTTAGAAACAAAGGTTAAACAGATGAAATCTCTAGAAAAAGAGGTAATTGGTCAAGTTTCTGTACCTCTTTCTTTTATGGGCGAATTATATGCATTGCATATGCATATTCGCTTGGTATTATCGCGTCTGGATGAACGCAAACAGGAGATTATAAGTGTTAATGAAAGTAATCAAATTGCTTAAATGCCTATGACTACATTTTAATCGGCAATTAATGCTTTTGGTGATTAGTGATAAACTTCAGTACGGTAGGGCGCAATAACCAACTGGCATTGCGCCATATAGCAACAGAGGAAAATGTATGATGTCTGATCGTTGTTATTTTTGATTTTAATTCAGAAGGTCATTTGAAAAATTCGGCACAATGCCCGTTGGTTATTACGCCCTACCTCTGGTTCTAATCCAAGTTGACCTTTTGTTGCCCAAGTATGCTGTTTAAATGCTAAAAACGTTTCTTTATTAGGACTATAAACATGGTATAATAGACCTTTTTTAAACCAAAATTCGAGCGTTAGGTTAGCAATGACAATGGTTGCTTTACCATGAAAATTATTACAGGCAAGAATCCCAAGATTTTGGATAACATAGCTATCAGAAAATGTTTTCATTATCATATCTAGTAATGAATATTAGAAAAATTTATCAATTTAGAGGGAAATGCACAAATTAACAAATCCTAAATCCAAAGCTATATTTATAACTATTTGATTTTTAAAGTATAGCCAAAGTCGAGTAATTCTATCGTTTTATATTGGTATACCTTGTAAACGAAAAAACTCTAGTGCGTGTAATCTTATCTTTTGGAACAAATCCAATAATGGTTTGCGCAATTTTTGTGGAATGTGTTCATCTTTCTTATCAATACTCGTATATTCATTAATGGCCGTTATTAATTCATTTTTGGCCAAGTATTGCTTTGATTTCTTATAAGTTTCAATGAAGCGGCCATTGAACCCAGCTTCTGCTAAAATATTCAGCATAATGCGTGTTTCGTCTATTGCACCAACGCATTCCATAGCATTATTTGTATGAAATCCAGCCATTTCTTCAAAAAATATCTGATTTTCATCTATGTCTAACAAATTTTCGTTTCCAAATACCTCATTAATATTTATCTGTAGTTTTGTACTGCGAAGTCCCAAGTACGTTTGAAATCCAAGCCAAACATAACAGCATTTTGCACATCTTCTACACCAAGGTTTAGACATGTTGCAGCTACTGGTTTTCAAAGTCTCATTAGGAGCGAATAGGTGTAATCCATTAAATATTAGGGTGTCATAAAGTTGTTGTGTAATGCTAAACTTTTGAAAGTCCCTAAACAGATGATTTTATATATAGCTAGATTGGTAATCTGCAAATTCCACTGTTTTAGCATATTGATGGTTTACATCGCTATTTTCAATTGTTGGAATATTAGCACTTCTTTCATGAGCCGAGACTATATATTTATATTTGTGGGATATAAAGCAAATTAGAGTTGGAAATATTGATGCACTACCAGGGCTGCCAGGAATTTCTCCACCTGCACGTAATTTACCCATATGATCTCGATTACCATTTTGATACAGGTCAGATACAGGCGAATCAAAAAAGTCATCATTACACCATGTAGTATGAAATTCTCCAGTTAACATTGCATTGTCAATGAGTTGATTAGCAATTTTTTGTTGTAAAAGTGCTAATCCATAAGCAGTATGTGACTCATGGTACATGCCATACCTAACATCAAGTAGCTCCAGTAATTTGCAACACAGGAGCGAATCTTTTCCGCTTCCAAATAAAGAAAGATAGTCATCTTTGATTTTCGCTAAATTAGATTTTGGATTGATCTCAGAGAAGTTCAATGGTTCAAAATTATGTGATTGAATTTTATTTATTATTCTAGGAGCAACAAAATCTGTAACAGAATTTTCATAAATCCATTGTGAATTAATTACTGATTCAGTTACTTTTTTAAAAAAAAGGCAGAATGCGGGGTCTAAATATTTCTCCAGTGGACCAAAATCAATAGTTTCAATTTTATTGAATGTTATATAGTGGATGCATTCATAACCAAAAATGTGTAGACATATTCGACATAATAGTTCTTCGCTGGTTTCAAGCAACAAATATAAATCTTCCGGTGTCCAGCGTGTAAGTGAAAAAAATACTTTTCCAGGACTATAGTTACTAAATAATTGTTTTTCAGGACAAATGGATAAAAACCAGTTAATTTGATGATTAGAGATACTGAATTTTTCTAACGTGAGCCTGCTTATTGGTAATTTAGCTGGTCTTTGCTTTGTAGTCATTCTGTTTTTACTACCTTTGAAATATTAGATTTTTAGATGTACTTTGAAACATTGATAATCCTCCAAAAAAATTTATCACTATATAATATTATCCATTAATACAATATATCTTTGCAGACCAGGCCGAGATGTAAATGATGTTAGCCAGTAAGACTGGAAATAACTACAGATTTGTCCAAAAAAAACCACACAGATATATCTATGTGGTTTTTATCACTTACCGTCCTAAACTAACTAATAACTAATAACTAATAGCAAATTAGTATTTTTTGCCATAAGTTTTTGGATAAATCCTCGTGTCATCATTACCTATAGGATAGGTAAAGTTTGGGATGCCATAGATTAAGTGGTTAAGAGCTAAAGATACAACAACTCCAGTAACACAACCACTTAAGCCTCCAACATTAGCTAGATAGGTGCTAGTAGCTCCAGCAATTGGGGCAAAATACATAATGCCTGTACCAGCAGCTAGACCTATGCCCATACCTATGGCACATCCAGCTACACCTTCAGCAAATACGTTGCCATGAGATAGTAGACCAGCTTGTGATTGGGAAGTGATGCCCAATAACAATAATGCAAAAATAATTTTGCGCATATTCTAAAAACTCCTTCAATTGTTATTCTTTAAGTATCAGAAAGGCACACGCTTTTTAACAGCTTGTTGCAAATCAGAATAATACTTAGGACTATTATGATAATAGATGGCTTTGCGCAAATGATCTTCAGCAAGTGTCGCCTGATCTGGATGATGTTTCATTAAAAATAGACCATAGGCATTATGGATTAGCGCATTTGCTATGGGGAAGGATTTATCATAAGAGAAATGATCTATTGTTTTTTTAAAACGTGCTTCAGCCTGATCAACCTTACCTTTGGCTACTAAAGAATCAGCCCATAACTTATTGCCATGGCTAATGACCATGGGATATGGATATGCACTATTAACTAGGGAAATACCTTTTTTGTACAGCCCAATAGCCCCATCATGATCACCAAGACTGGCTAAAACACTACCCCAAAATACATAAGGAAACGGAAATTTGGGGTCCATTTCTAAAACTTTCTTATAGGTTTCTATGGCTTTTTCGGGTTTACCCTGATCTTGATGAATCAGTCCTAGAACTGACAAAGGCCATAATTGTTGTTCTGTTTTTGGTAATACTTCTAAACAACGAGTGATTTGGGGGAGGGTTTTAGTAAATTTACCTGTAGGGGCTTCATTCATATAATAGTAAGCAGCCAGCAAATAAGGATCAATGCGATCCACAATGCCTTCAGCTACTCTATGTAGCAAGCCTTTTACTGCTGTAGTATATTGTATTACTTCTACATCAGTTTTAGCTCCACCTGCTAGTCCTGGAACCCCTTTGTATACATTAGTAGTATCAACGACATCTTCATTTGTCTTCACTTTGAAGGTAAAGGTTTCATTCATTCTGCTGAAACCTCTCACTATCGCAGTTAGATATTCTCCTTCTTGGACTAATTTGATTTTGATCTTATATGGTACTAAACCAAGAAAACCTTGGGCAGTAACTACACCATCTTCGATACCTAGAGACTCACTGACGCTTTTTAGGGTATCATTGTCCATACCTCTAATAGTTGCATAACTTACACCACGAGCAGTATGGGCTTCTTGACTAATCTTATTGATGATCGCCATGATGCTGCCACGGATGCTTTTTTTATCAAACCCAAACTGTGCTAACTCTTCAGGCACACTGCTGATGTCGACGTTCAGCATGTTTCTGTCTATTAGGACGGCAAAGGCAAATACCGTCACTATTGACATGGCAGATAGGGTCAAAAACCCTATATCAAACATCCCATAAGATTTGCTCTTAGGGTACATTTTCATAGTTTAATAGAACCTCAAATAGTAAAAAATTAGCTAAATTTTGTTACAAAATAAATTTTGCTAAATTTAGATGGTAAAGATTGTTGAATAGTATACGAAGGTTATTGATAGTAATCAATAGACATTATTCGAAAACTTCTACCAGTTCAATAACGATAAGGTGAAAATTGAGGTTTCGGATAATGTCTAATAGATATTATACTATTTTTTATAATCAATTTAATTTAATAAATAAAAAATTTAATTATATCATTTTATGTTAAAAGCAATAGTCGTTATCCTAAACCCGTCATTCCTGCGAAAGCAGGAATCTATACCTTAACAATAGCCTTATGTTTGTTAATCTGGTAGAGGGTTTCCGATAATATCTAATACAAAAAGGTAAAGTTACACGTCAAGGGCAGGAAAAAATACTGTTTATCAAATAGCAGAATCGCAGATTTGGTTACCATCCATTTGGCAGCCAAACATTATCTATAAAAAATAAACGTTTTGGATATGTTGGATTGGGGATAAGGCCGCCAATCCAACCTACGGTTTTACTTCAATGCAGCATGGGCTGCTGCTAAACGGGCAATAGGTACTCTAGGACCAGAACAGGAGACGTAAGATAGCCCAATCTTATGACAGAAATCAATTGAAGCTGGATGGCCACCATGCTCACCACATATACCAATTTTGATGTCAGGACGGCTTGCTGTAGCCCAACCAACCGCAAGCTCCATGATCTTGCCTACACCACTTTGGTCTAAAACTTCAAAGGGATTATGTTGCAGGATACCATTGGTATGATATAGGGGTAAGAACTTGTTCTCAGCATCCTCTCTGGAAAATGAGAACGTAGCTTGGGTTAGATCGTTAGTACCAAACGAGAAAAATTCCGCCGTTTCAGCCAAGGAACCAGCTCGGATACAGGCTCTGACCACTTCTAGCATCGAACCAAATTTGATCTGCAACTGCACATTGTAATGCGCTTCTACCGCTTGCTGTACCCGATCAAAGATGCTTTTGACTCGAATCAATTCCTGGCCGGTGCATACTTGAGGTACCATGATCTCAGGTTGTACCTTATGGCCTGCTTTTTGACACTCAGCCGCAGCCTCCATGATAGCACGGATCTGCATCGAATAGATCTCAGGAAAGGTAATGCCAAGACGGACTCCACGATGTCCTAACATCGGGTTTACTTCTTGTAGGATATTTACCTTTTTGAGCATCCGCGTCTTCTTTTCGATAATCTCTTCAACCAAGCGGGGATCAGCTATGCGTTCTGCATGAGGATGGGTATCGGCGGTGCGATATAGTACTTCCAGGGCATCTGACAAAATATTAGTGCCGTGTACTGTAGCGCGTAAATGTTCGAGGTGTACTAACTCTTCTTCAAGCTGCTGGCGTGATGGTAAAAATTCGTGAATTGGCGGATCTAGGAGCCGAATGGTTACCGGGCGTTCTCCCATCGCTATAAAGATGCCTTTAAAATCGGCACGTTGAATTGGCAGCAATTGATCAATAGCGGTCTGGCGAGTACTGGCATCTTCTGCTAGGATCATTTCTACCACAATGGGTAGTCGATCTGTGCCATTGAACATCCGTTCGGTACGGCAGAGTCCTATACCTTGAGCACCAAATTTGACGGCTTTTTCTGAATCTTCTGGTGTATCCGCATTAGCATGTACTTTGAGTTTAGCTGCATCATCAGCCCAGCTTAATAGGGTAATTAATTCTTGGGGAAAACTGGCTTCTTTGAGTGGTACTTCTCCCAAATAGACATCTCCTGTGGTACCATCTAAAGTAATGAGGTCACCTTCAGAGATTGTAGTATTGCCTACAAAGGCTTTGCGTTGTGCTATGTCTACATTGATACCTTCTGCACCAGCTACACAGGGTTTGCCCATGCCACGTGCTACTACAGCAGCATGGCTGGTTTTGCCACCACGTGCTGTTAGAATACCTTCGGAGGCAAAGAAGCCATGAATATCTTCAGGTTTGGTCTCTTCGCGAACTAGGATGACCTTTTGTTTCGCTCGTCCTAATTTTTCAGCACGATCAGCATCAAATACGGCATGTCCTACAGCAGCCCCTGGAGATGCCGCAAGACCACGTGCTAATGGTGTGGCTTTAGCAGCTGGGTCTAAATGCGGGAATAGTAGCTGTTCCAGTAGATCAGGATTGATACGTAACAAGCTGGCTTCTTTAGTGATCATCCCTTCCCGTACCATCTCTACTGAGGTATGGACCATTGCGGTGGCATTCATCTTAGCATTGCGGGTTTGCAGACAGTATAGATGGCCTTTTTCAATGGTAAATTCAAAATCCTGTACTTCATGGTAGTGCTTTTCTAAGCGGTTGCGTAGGTCTACTAGCTGTTGATACATGCCTGGCATTTCGTCCTGCATGGCATCGATAGGTTTAGGAGTACGAATGCCAGCTACTACATCTTCGCCTTGGGCATTGGTTAGGTATTCACCGTACATCCGATTTTCACCAGTATCTGGATAGCGGGTAAATCCTACACCAGTAGCACTATCCTCGCCTAGATTACCAAATACCATAGCTACAATATTAACAGCAGTTCCATTGGCCTGTTCTGGAGTGATATTAAATTGTCGTCTATAGTCTACGGCGCGGCGGCCCATCCAAGAGTTAAATACAGCCTTGATGGCGATCTCTAGCTGTTCCATAGGATCGCTAGGAAAGGCTTTACCAGTTTCACGCTGGATTAAATCTAAATACATGGAGGCTACACTGCGCAAATGTTGTGCAGATAGCCCTACATCGTGTTTGACTCCAGCTTCTTCTTTAACGCTATCTAGTATCTTATCAAATAATTTGGCATTGAGTCCTAAGGCTACTTGTCCAAATAGTTGGATGAAACGGCGGTAGGCATCATATCCAAAGCGTTCATTTTGGGTTTGGGCAATTAAGCCAGTGAGTGTGGTTTCATTGAGTCCTAGATTCAGAATGGTATCCATCATTCCTGGCATGGACATTGCAGCTCCAGATCTGACTGATACTAGGAGCGGGTTAGTTGCACCACCAAATTGTTTTCCAGTTTGGGTTTCAATTTGGGCCATGTGGGTGCGTACTTGCTCTAGTATCTCAGATGGTAAGCCTTTATCTGGATTTGCTAGATAATCCAGGCAAGCTGCGGTGCTAATCACAAATCCTGGGGGAACTCTAAGGCCAATCTGAGTCATTTCGCACAGATTAGCTCCTTTACCACCTAGGAGTTTTTTGTTTTTGCCATCCCCTTCTTCAAAGGAAAATACTTGTTGATCTATATTGGGCTTGGTGGTTGAATCCGCCATATTATTATTATCCTCAATTGTGTATTGGTAGGGTGGGTAAACGGCTGTATCGTTTGCTCACGCAAACCAAACATTTTGCAATTCCGCGTGGGAGCGATGAGTCCGCGCCCAACCTACCTACTGTTATGGTACTGCTGGTACTACAATTATATCTACATAGTAAAATCTTTGCCTAAGTATACTTTTCTCACTTTAGAATTTTCTACAAGTTCTTTGGGGGTGCCATGGGCCATCACCTCACCAGAATGAATAATATAAGCCCGATCACAAATATCTAAAGTTTCTCTAACATTATGATCTGTAATCAAAACTCCAATATTATGATCGCAAAGATGACATACAATCTTTTTAATATCCGTAACAGCTATAGGATCAATACCTGCAAATGGCTCATCAAGTAATACATAACTTGGTTCTGTAGCCAATGCTCTAGCAATCTCTAAACGTCTACGTTCACCTCCAGAAAGGGACATGGCTTTAGTATCATGTAAATGTTCAATACCAAACTCAGCTAATAATTCTTCACAGCGGTTATGTAATTCTCGCCGTTTCGCCTTCCAACGAATCTCCAATACAGCCAATATATTTTGTGCTACGGTGAGTTTACGAAATATTGATGCTTCCTGCGGAAGATAGCCTAAACCTAAACGAGCGCGACTATGCATGGGGAAATCAGTTACATCCTTGCCATTTAGGGTAATAATACCACCACCTGCATCAATTAGACCTACTATCATATAAAAGCTTGTGGTCTTACCTGCGCCATTTGCACCTAATAATCCAACGACTTCACCTTTATTTAATTCTAAAGAGACATCTTTAACTACCTGACGGCGGCGGAAAGATTTACTAAGGTTTTGTACCGTAAGATTGGCATTCATCGATGGTTATAATGCCTCCTAGATTGCATACGGACACGAACTCTGTTACGAGATTTAGTTTTGTTATTAGAAGGTTTGGCTTTGGGAACAATTCTTATGCGTACTCTTTGGTTACCTTTGGCACTGCTACCACCTCGAATAATACCTTTGGTGCGATTATAATATATTCGATCACTAGAGAATATATCCTTATCTCGCGTCAACTTAGCATTATGAATCAGCAATATTTCATCTGTTGCTAAATTATATTCCATACGTTTGGCACTAGCCTCAATATTGCTAATTTCAGAGCCATTGCGTTCTTGTTGTTGATAGCGGGTTGGGTTCCCTGTAGCTATAATACGTTTGGGTTGGCGTGATTTGTAGTGAATTACTTTTACTTGATCAGCCCATAAGTGCATGCTTCCTTGCTGTGCTTCTACTGATCCCTTATAAGTACTGGTATTGTTAGCCTCATTGAATTCTACTGCATCTGCTACAATATCTATAGGGCTTGATGAGTCATTAGGTAAAGCTAGTATGTCTGCACACCAGGTAGTCAATAAAGCCAATAGTAAATACATTAAAAACTTATAATATATTTTTAGATTATACTGTAAGTTTAAATGATGCTGTACAATAGCCATAAGATTGTAATTCACTTTTTGACTCCATTTGCATAATGCGCTGTAACTTTGGAAAGGAATTTCATACGCATTGGAGTTTTAAACCATGCTTGTAGACCTTGAGACTTAATCCAATTAGTACCATAAACTATGTGTATAAATTTATCAGTTTCAGCGTATTCTTCTTTAGGTTTGATTTGTATGTATTCAGTCTTGATAGAAAGTGGAAAGTCGTAAGCTTTGGCATTACGCTCTATAGTAACATTGCCATATAGTTTTACAAGATTGACATTATGAGATATCCATCCCATTTTAGACTTAACTTTCCAGTATTGTCCATTATTGTTGATAAATTCAAAACGAGGATTGGTTAATTCAGCACTGTCGTCCTTTGGAAAATGTTTTGCAAGATCGGCAATTAAAGTATGTGATAAGTTCCCTTGGGCATCCATAGTATAACTAGCTATATTATCGACCCAATAATCTGCGGCGTTAGTTATATCTATTTTTTGAGTTGTTACTTCATCTTCCATATAGTATCTTATCCCCCAAGATGCGAGGCTTAGGATTATAATTGCTCCTAGCAATATTTGTTGGGAATAGGTTAGATTGGTAAAAGCATTTTCTTGTAAAAATTGCGGGGCCATTAATTTAGGTATAATTTGGTTTTAGAAATTAGAAGTTAAAATTTGTTTTGATTATTAAAGATGTTAATTATAGTATACTTCAAAACAAAAGTGTGATCTTAACACATTTTGTTACCTACGATTCGCCCATTTAATTTTAAGTTTGCCAAAATTCTGATTCTATCGCTTTCTGTAGACAAGCGAATATTGACAGTTAAAATAAATAATAAAGTGTTTATTAAAGTGCAATTATCAAACAAAAAAATTTTCAAACATAGAGATTTTTCTGATATTGATAAAAAATGCTGATTTAAGACAAACCTGTCATATTGCCAATGCAGAAACCATCAGTTAAATTACAATAGATACTTGATTACTGTCGATATCCGTCCATTGAACTGGATATGTGGAGATTTTCAATGCATCCTGGACGCTCCTGCGTTCCAAATTAAACGTTCCCACACAGAGCGTGGGAACGATCACGTGATCAGGTGTAAAGTACTTTGGGCAAGCATAAGAAGGATGCTTAAGTGTTACCTAATTTCCGCTAAAATAAAAGCTATCATTTTAGGTAACAGTTAATTTGCTTCTAGCTTACTTGCTCATTGCAACTTTTTAAGCCCCATGGCTGCAAGAATATATTTTTCATACAGTGGTTCACTAGAACCTTTCTGCATCTTATTAATAAAATACTTCTCAAAAGCAGCTTTAGCGACATGAACCCACTTCCCCTTCTTCATCCAGGCTACATTACGTGGCGGAATCTGAGGCTGTGCAACAAAAGCAATACCAGTATCCCCCATATCAGCTAGACAAATAGCATCCCAAGTTCCTTTGGCATGAGGCTCTTTTCCGTCCAACACGCTCTTAATGTTATGCGCAATAGCAGTGACCATAGATTCAATCATATAACCGGTTTTTGGCATTCCAGTAGCTACTGGAGTAGCCTCTAATGGTGCAATCGCAATACAAACACCAGCCGAATAAATATTGCTCCATTTAGGATTTTGTTGATATTCATTGACTTTCACAAAACCACGTGGGTTTACCAAGTCAGATCCAACATTTAGCACAGCATCAATACCCTTAAAGGCAGGAAGGATCATAGAAAATTTAAATGGCATTTCATGTTCCTTAATGGCTTCACCTTTGGCATCCACCTCTGTAGCAAATAATTTCCCAGATTCAACTTTAGTAATCTTACTATTGGTGACCCAATTAATATGATGCTGCCGCAATTCCGATTCCATCATCCCCTTGGAATCTCCAACTCCACCTAAGCCAAGATGTCCAATGTATGGTTCTGAAGTAACAAATGTCATTGGAACTTTGTCGCGAATTTTGCGCTGCCGCAAATCCGTATCCATGATAAACGCAAATTCATAAGCAGGGCCAAAGCAAGATGCACCTGGAGCGGCACCAATTATAATTGGGCCAGGATCTTTGATAAATTCTTGCCAAGCGGCATAAGCAGTTTCAGCATGGTCTACAGTGCAGACAGATTGGGTATGACCTGTAATTGGCCCTAACCCTGGTACTTCTTCAAAGGCTAATTTAGGCCCAGTAGTAATTACTAGGAAATCGTACTCTAAATTTGAACCATTGGCTAGGACTATTGTATTCGCATCCGGATTTATTGCTGTTACACCGCTTGCTATAAATTTAATTTTTTGTTTGCCTAAATGAGGGGATACTTTGAAGCATATATCTTCACGTCTGCGCCAACCTACTGCTACCCATGGATTAGAAGGGGTGAATTGGAAATATTCGCTGTTGGAAACTACTGTAATAGTGTGATCTTTTCCCAAGGCGTTTTTAAGTTCATAAGCTGCTGGCATACCACCAACGCCAGCACCCACTACAACAACGTGTGCCATAAATTTTTTCCTTAACTTAATATCTAATATAAAATATCTAATTTAAAATATTAGTCATAAAATCTTTAATATCATAATGCAGTTATTAAATTAAATGCTTAAAATCAATTTAACTAGACATTATTCAAAATTTCCAATTATCATCTGTAATTACTACAAAATATGCTTTAAAGTATTTCAATATGTATTTTATTAATCTTGAAATTTAAGCTTCAAAAATGCTAATCTTTTTTTTCCCTTGTAGAGTGCGGGAACGATACAAACCTTAATAATATAAAAAAATAAAAGGTGATGTTACATGTCAAATATATTAGTTTATGCTACTGCAACTTGCCCTTTTTGCAATAATGCCAAACGCTTATTAGACCGCAAAGGCGTTGGATATAAAGAAATCAGAGTTGATCAAGACCGCAATCAATTGCAATTAATGATGCAGCGCAGTAAACGTCGTACAGTTCCTCAAATTTTTATTGGCGATTATCATGTTGGTGGATATGATGATTTAGCTGAATTAGATGCTTGCGGCGATTTAGATAGTTTATTAGTTAATACCTAAAAGATTTAAGATGTAATGAAAAAGCTAACAAATCAAGAGCTATCTTTCATGCGTCTAGATAAATGGTTATGGGCGGCCAGATTTTTTAAGACCAGACGTATGGCCGTAGATGCTATTACCGGGGGCAAAGTACAACTAAATGGGCAACGTAGTAAACCTGGTAAAGATGTTAAATTAGGAGATAAATTATTTATTCGCAAAGGAATTTTAGAATGGGATATTGAGGTCATGGGTTTAAACGCACAGCGTAGACCAACATCTGAAGCGGTTTTGTTATATCAAGAATCTGATTTTAGTAAGACGCGCCGACAAAAGATGTTAAAGTCTCAAAAATTAGCTCGAGAAATTGGTATGATACCTGGTGGTGAGCGTCCTACTAAAAGGGATCGCCGTCAAATCAATCGTTTTACTGTTGAGAATGGTTAGAATGAATAGGATGTGCTGAGGCACGAAGCGCATCCTATAACTGCATGAAGCTTACTGCGACATAAGTTACCAGGATGCCTCCCTATGCTCTGCATCACAAAAAAATTAAGGTTCTTTGGACTTTCATTTTCAAATCAGATAAGATATAAGTACATACTTCATAAGTCTTTTAACATTTTGTTTCACTAAAAATCAATAAGATACTAGCGGATACGTCTACAAGTTGCGGGAACCATAAATTATCGTTCCCAATCTCTGGATGGAAACGCATCCTGGACATTCTGCATCCTATGATTTATAACGTTCCCACAACTTGTAGACGTATCCGAAAAATTGGATGTTTTTTACCTGAATCACTGTAATTCCGCATAAATTATATGGCCAAATAAAATAGTATCAAATTGCATATAGGATGTGTACAGCCAAGAGACCTTCATCATTTTTAGTTAATAAAATTGATAGGTGGCAAGCAATATAATTTACTATGCAAATTTCTCAATGTTACAATAGACATTTATGCCAATTTTAACTAAAAGCTTGATTTCATCATAAAAAAAAGTTATAACGATTATAGGATACGCTGAGGCACGAAGCGCATCCTATATGTAGTAAGGTACGTACCATAAAGTTTACCATGCGCTATTAAGATGTTACACAGATTTCAGGTTCATGAGGACAGATTATAGGACCAGAGGAATGTCTACCCAAAAATTAACTAAAATGTGTCAAAATATTTTAACTGACGCAGATATCAAAACCATTATCAAGCACCGCAACTTCACTAAAGAAGCCAATTCACGCGCCGTGTTTCAAACATTCTTCCTATCCAATACTGGATTGCAAGAAGTATTTGCCTCGCTCACTAAACGTGAAATCAGCCTATTGCACCTCCTGAAACGAAGAAACGAGGAGGTAGATATATCCTTTTTTGAAGCACTTTATGGTGCCAAAAAACATAATTATGGTACTTTTACGCAACAACATACGCCTATCTTTAAAGAAGTACAGCAAAAATTGCTACGCAAAGGTTTACTCATTATCAGTACAGGTCATGGCACCACTAAAATGGAACAATGGCGGTTTGAATTGCCACAAGAATTTGCTGCATTGTTACCACCCTTGATAACAGGTTCTTTAACATACGAAGGAGCTGGAGAAAGCGGTTCACAATGGCTACGGAAACAATTGATTGCTATAACTAATCCAACTCAAAATACCCAGCTTTTTTCCCTACAACAAGGGCACTTATGTTGGGATAATAAGGTTTTTTCCTATAGCAAATTTACCACTTGGAACCGCAAACAATGGCTAAAATTGCTTTGGAAACCTGACAAGCTTTTTACAGAACCAGTCTATAGTGAACCATTGTTGGATTTACTAGATTATGCTTTAGATACTATGGCCCCTAATCAATGGTTTAAAGCCCAAGAATTGACCTCGTTATTGAAACTCTATTTCCACCCTCGTGCCGCTCCTAACGTCCAGGAATTATGCAAAAATGGTTGGCAATGCGGTTTTCTAATACGGCATCGACACCAAGACAATGACTATTATAAAGTGCCATCACAACCAAAAGTTGCACCAGATGCGTACATGTCTATAGATACAAATGGTAATGCTATCCTTGATTTACAGCAAGTGCCCTTTACTATGCTAGAGATTTTGGCCACTATTGCTCGTTTTACAGTCGCTGACAAACAGAGTTTGCTAATGGAACCTGATATCATGCAATTGGGCGAAGCTGAGGATAAGATATTAGAACACCCGATTTGTCTCTGGTTACAAAAACAGGCCCAATCTTTTCAACAAGCCTTCCAAACTTTGGATAAAAAACGTGGTAAGCAGCTCCTGCATGACAACCTATATATAGCTAAAGTTACTGATCTAAATTTACGAGTACAGATCCAAAAATATTTTAGTAATAAATCAGCAAATCTTCAGGTGATCATGTTAAATGAAGCTTATATCGCATTTCCTCGTGATCATATCCATCAAGTACAAAAGTTGGTAACTAAAGCCGGTTTCGCAATCAAAACGTTACCACAATAACATTTATGCAATTACAAGAAATCAATGTCGACTCTTTAAAAACGGTTGCCAATACCTTCAATTTGCGCAAGGATTTACATACTTTTGTGGAATATGTCTCCCAGCGTGATGTAAAGCGTTCGTATCGGGAAAATATGCTGAATAAAACAGATTTTCTGCGCCTGGCCAAATTACTAAGTGCACCACAGGAAGAGAACTTCCTAGATTCTAACAATGCCCATCTTGAACCATCAGCTTGGGTCAACATTATAGATACTTATTGCTATATATTTGGTTTTACCAAATTTAATACCAAAGGCAAATACGCAGGTTATAGCAGTGTCGAGCCTTCTTTTTCAGAAAACTATATATATGTATCGAAGCTCTATAGCAAGTTCCTTGAATTAACTGCTGTGGAGCAGGAGCTATTCTTGCTTGATACCTTGGTAAAACCTGAAGATAGTTGCCGTAACGAATTTTTTTATTCATCCCCGTTAGGCCATTTGAATACATTTGAACGCGACGGCTGTAGATCAGGATGCTTGCCGTTTATTAAATTTGCTACAGCCCGACGCTTTTTATTAGAATTACTACAGCAATGCCAACCGGACGTATGGTACAGTGTCGATTCCTTGATTCAATATCTTAAAGATAAGCACCACTATTTTCTAATCCCTAAAAAACCTAGCTTTAAATATAAATATGATGAAAAAAAGCGCTATGGTAATTTTAAGGAAGGGAGAGATGGCTGGAGATACGATATTGAAATTCCTGATGATGCTCCTGATGCCTTTGAACGGGTTGAAGGCCGTTATGTAGAGCGTTTTCTGGAAAATATCCCCTTAATTTTAGATTATATAGAATTGGCCTATAGTAATGACAAAAGAGTGGTAATATATCCATCACGTGGTAAGTTAGTAGCATTTAAGTTGCGGCCATTTTTTACCGAATTGATGCAGGGACGGATCAAACAGCCTAGAGTAACAGTACAGCCAAATTTCGAGATCCTTGTAGAATCAGACATTTGGGATAACGAATTAATGAAACTTATGAGGGATTTAGGCGACGTGATCAGTGAAGATCGCTATAGCTTTATAGCAAAGTTACAAAAAACTAAAGTTCTGGATGCTATAACTCAGGACGAAAATTTCGATCTCAAATATTGGCTGGAAACTATAAGCAGTAAGCCGCTACCACCTAATGTTGTAACTGAGTTACAGGAATGGCAAGGCCATGCTGAGGTCTTTACCCTATACGAAAATGTTGCCTTGCTGGAAACCACTTCGGATCAAAAGCTTGCAGATCCTTTTACCGTAGAAAAGATTTCGCCTAAACTGCGTATAGTTAAGAATGCAACAAAACTTTATAAGGTTTTACGTGATGCGGAACAGATACCATTGCGTGTCCAGCATCTGGATGAAAAATGGGGAACTTTGCCTGTTAAAAGTACCAGTATATTTCCTGGTATAGTGCCTAAAAAGGAACGCAAACCCGAAAAAACTAAGGTGGTACTACACAAACTGGTAGAAATTAGTTTGACATTTCCTAGCAAAGAACTGCTGGAACGCTTTCGTAATAATTTAATCACGGCTGGTTGTCCGGTACGCGCTGAAATGACCAACTTGACTTTGACCTTCCCACAAGCTTATGAAAAGACTATCAAAGATACCTTTCAAGAGTTAAAACAGGAATACCAGATCAAAATTCAAGATTGTTGATATCTATATAACTCGATGTTCAAAAAATAAAAACTGATTCTACCGATTTCTGTGGGTAACAATATCCTACGTATAAATAGCTTTATAAATATTGATAGTACACACTTACAATACTTTTTTGAATGTAAGTTATTTGTGGCTCATAATTATCTAGCATTATCAAATATTTATATACCCACAAAAAGTGCTAGAATCAGATAATGGGGTGGGGGAACTATACTGAACACTGTCATCATCTAGGATTTTTACGCTAAATGTTTTGAACCATGATTTACAAAATTAACTTGATTTCTAAGACCTTTTTACCAAAAAGAAAATATATATGACTCTTAAAGCCGCACAATTAATATATACTAACGTTGAAAAAGAACAATCTCCAACTGCTCGTGGTGGTTTTCAAACCGTACTATCAACTCATGATAGTTTAAATAAGAATCAGATACGCCAAATTGAACAATATCTGCAATATAACTCAGGCTTTACTGATCCCATAAAAAAATTATTCTTTACGATAAATCAAGGCCAACAGATAGTATTAGTCCATATTCACCCCATGCCAGATGCTGATGCTTTTAAACACAGTGAAAGATATTTTGCACATGCACTGATTTTTGAAGCTAAAGATTGGGATAACGTAAGAGCTGAACCTTTAAGTATTTTACGTACCTTCTCATTTTTTGAAACTGTAGAACAGGCATTAGATCAAGGCGATTTTACCACTGGTAATATTGGTTTAGTTGAAGTGGAAACTTCCATACCAATAGACAGCGTACAAATTAAGCTTTGGAACCTAGATACCCTTATACAAATGGTATTGTATGCAGCACAAGCAAACTTACTAGCGCGTCGCAAACAATCTCTAGCTTATATTGGCTCTCCAGAAGATATGACTACCGTCTTAGAACCAATATTACGTTTAGTCCCTAATGTCTTGCGTAAAGACTGTTGTTTTGACAGCTTTTTTTATAAATGCAATCCAGTTGCAAATTATTTTTGGGCTGTAGGCTTACCAGAAGAACCTTTGGGTGGCAAATTTATTAAGATAGATATAGCGAAACAGCAAATAATTACTACTAGTCCTTTGCAGCCTAATACTATATTTGAACATTGGATTACTAAGCAAATTAATGCTGGATCGATATTACAGATATTTGAGGCTGTAGAAGATTCATGGCTGTTATGTAATTGGTTAGACAACAAACTAACTATAGAACACTTGCCAGAACAGGTACCAGAATGGATATTAAGCACCATCTCCGAGTTAAATGAAACGGCTATAATACGACAAGCACGCGGGCGATTGAATGAAGTTTTACCAAAAACTTTGGTAGAATTGATTGCACCACGATTGGAGCTTTCTAAGTTAGATGGGGAGCGTTATGCAGAATTACGTTTAGGATTTTCTGTATCTCCTTTATTGGACTTAGTATTTGAAGAGCTTACAAACTCAGGAAGCAAAAAATGGCCGCCTAGGAAGGTTATGACAGCGGTATCTACGGTTGCCACAAGTTCACAACATCCAGCGTTAAGCATATTGCTTGCCATAAGGCATAACCTGTGGGATGAGGTCTCCAAGCTCTTACAATCTTTAACTAATGATACCTATACACAGATTATAGAGAGATTCTTAAAATGCAAATTTGTACCATCATTACGTTTGTTTGTTCCAAACAAAGAATCTCTATTTGTAAAGGCCTATTTGCCAGATACAGCAGACTCAACCGCTGTAAAAAACTTTATTTTACACTTATTGGAAGTGGATGCTTTGAATGTATTGTCCGTACTGGGTTCGCATTTGGATACTTTAAGCAATCGAGATTTAAAAATTATTAATAATAAGTTACTACGCAAGCGATTACCAGAAGCATTTGAGGATGCGTTACAGCGAGTTATCGAAAGTAGAGAATCTCCACAAAACACAACAGTGCCACAAGATAAGCAGCAAAGCCAGTCTTCGTATGTATCACAATCCCACCCAAAATCAAATTTTTGGTCAAATTTATGGCCATGGTCTAAAAAGTACCGCTCCTAGAAATCATATATTAGACATTATCCGAAACCCGTCATTCCTGCGAAAGCAGGAATCTATACCTTAACAATAGCCTTATGTTTGTTAATCTGGTAGAGGGTTTCGGATAATGTCTATTATATGCCCAA
>LFCU01000150.1 GCA_001044195.1 Candidatus Achromatium palustre | reverse complement strand
ATTTATTGCCACGTTTAAATGGCTTTGAACTACTCATGGCAAGCTATGCGATGGCACATTTAAAGCTGGATCTTTTATTAGCCGAAACTGGCTTTAACGCTACATCTGAGCAACGCTTTCGAGTTTATTTAACCAATAGTTTAGAGGAACATCATCCTGATACTGGGACCTTATTTGCTAGTTGGTTAAGCCAAGAAGCCAATGAAGCTAACCATATTAAACGCGATACGCCGGTGATGTGTGTCGTTGGCAATCCGCCGTATAGTGGCGAAAGTGCTAATAAAGGTCAATGGATTATGGGGTTGATGGATGATTACAAACAAGAACCAGGTGGCAAAGAGAAATTACAAGAGAAAAATCCTAAATGGATAAATGATGATTATGTAAAATTTTTGCGTTATGGTCAACACTTTATAGAAAAAAACGGCAGCGGTATTTTAGCTTTTATCAATCCACATGGTTTTTTGGATAATCCAACTTTTAGGGGTATGCGTTGGCACTTGCTCAAAACTTACGATAAAATTTACACCATTGATTTGCATGGTAATAGTAAGAAGAAAGAAACGGCACCAGATGGTAGTAAGGACGAAAATGTTTTTGATATTCAGCAAGGAGTTTCCATCAATATCCTTGTCAAAACAGGGAATAAAAAGCCAAATGAATTGGGCCAGGTGTTTCACTTTGATGTGTATGGCAAACGGGAATTTAAATATGCTTTTTTAACTGAGAATACTATAAAATCTATCAATTTTAATAAATTACCTAATATAGCACCAAATTATTTTATGGTGCAGAAGGATTTTGCAGATCAAAAACAATACAATACGTTTCTAAAAATTGATGAATTATTAAATGTAAATGGAGTCGGAATTTGTTCTAAAAGGGATGATACAGCAATAAAATTTAGCAAGAAAGAGATGTTTGAAGTTTTGAATGATTTTGAAAAATTGTCAGATTCAGAAATTAAATTAAAATACAAAACAGAAAGAACAGAAAGTAGGGATAAGAAATTAAAATATGCTAAAGAAAATATTCAATTGTTTGGTATAGGTGAAGAATATTTGCAAAAAATCAGTTATCGTCCTTTTGATATAAAATGGACATATTTCACGAATCAATCAAAAGGTTTTTTAGCTTACCCTGTATACGCATTAATGCAAAATTTCCTCAAAGGGGAGAATGTGGGGTTAGTAATAGGTCGGCAAAGTCAAGTTGTTGGCTCTATGCAATGGAATTTAGTTTTCATAACCAATAGTGTTACAGATTTGAATTTATACTATCGTGGCGGTGGAAACACCTATCCTCTCTACCTCTACCCTGAATCCACTGGTCAACAAACCCTAGAGCAAAACACAGCAGAAAGAACACCAAATCTAAATACAGAAATAATCCAGCAAATAGCCGATAAACTAAGTTTAACCTTCACCAATGAAAAAGCAGCAACCGACAACACCTTTGCTCCAATAGATATTTTAGACTACATCTATGCCGTATTGCATTCCCCTACCTATCGACAAAAATACCAAGAATTTTTAAAAATAGACTTCCCCCGCGTACCCTATCCCCAAGACCAAAATACCTTCTGGCAGCTAGTAACATTAGGCAGCGAACTTCGACAACTCCATCTATTAGAAAGCCCAATAGTTGAACAGTATATCACCCAATATCCAATAGATGGCGATAATATAGTCGACAAACCCAAATACCAAGACAGCAAAGTCTATATCAACGCCAGCCAATACTTCGCTAACGTCCCACAATTAGCTTGGGAATTCTACATCGGCGGCTATCAACCCGCTCAAAAATGGCTTAAAGACCGTAAAGGCCGTAAACTAGAATTTGATGATATCTTACACTATCAAAAAATCATTGTTGCCCTTTTTGAAACAGATAGACTTATGCAAGAGATTGATAAAATTAAAATTGAATATTAAACAACCTCATACGGTGGAAGTGTAGGGCGGGAACTCGTAGGATGGGTAGAGCGCAGCGAACCCCATCATTTAAAAAATAATATCTATAAATTTTTTGCACCAACCCAATGTTATGTAAAAATCCTTGCTTAAACATATTTATGAAATGACGGATTTGATAAGTTTCGCTGCGCTCTACCCATCCTACGTGCTACGTGCTATAATCTTCGATTTATTACAAATGATAAATCGTCAAGATTTATCAATCTAAGGCCAATTATAAAATCAAAAGCTATGACGTGGTGCTAAACGAATAGTTTAAATGATACGTTATGGGGTAAACAATGTTAAACGTGCAATTACCACTGCAAGAAGAAAGTCACGACATTCCATCGTTAAATCATAGTTTTATCTGTTCAAAAATATTGCGCCAATTATTTGCTAATAAAGATATATAGGCTTTGACTGAATTAACATTAAACATTGGCAATGGTTTAATACCTGATATTTGCATATATCCTGCGAACACAATACAGCCTAATTTTTTTCGTGATGTAACTAAAATGACACAATTGCCAATAGCTGCACTTGAAGTTATTTCGGCAAACCAAAATATCCAAGATGTATTAGAAAAGGCAGAACAGCTTGTTAATGCAGGAATTAAAACGGTATGGACTATTGAACCATATACTAGAACTGTATTTGAAACTAAAGAGAATCAAGAACGTATCCTGCCAAATAAGATTATAGAACTTGATAATATAACAATTGATGTGCAGAAAATTTTTGGATAGTCTGCCTACCTTCGCAGGAATTACGGGTAAGCCAGGTAGGGTGGGCACAGTTTTATCGTGCCCATGCAGAATTATAAACCGCTAGACTAATGCACGAAATTGATGCAATTGCAATTGATGGAAATAGTAAATATTTTTAAAAGGTAATTAGTTCTACTTTGTCAGATTACAAGACGCAGCTTATATCGTTCCCAAGCTCTGCGTGGGAACGATCACATATTTAGATTGCGGCTCAAGGATTTGGCCCAAAATAGCCGCCCTATTTTGGATACTTTGTTTCCAGTTCCCAGGTACGATCATGCAAATATTTAGTAAGTGCTTTGCGATTAAGATGAGCAACCATCTGATAAGTAATAGGATCACCTATAGTTACAGTAAAAGTCTTGCCTAATTTATTACGTACTTCATGAAGTAACATAGAAAGGCGCAAAGTCATACTAATACTGCTCGCTACATGGAATAGCCAACTGTTACGGCCATGAAAAAAAACTGGCACTACTGTTGCTTGGGATTGATGAACAAGTTTGGCAATAAAGGTCGACCATGGCAAATCTTCTAAAGGCCCAAACGAGGCATATTTAGCCGTAGCTACCCCGCCTGCTGGAAATGACAATAAAGTACCTCCAGCTTTTAAAGTAGCAAGGGTTTCCTGTTTTAGCAGAAGATTATTTTTAGCCGCATCTTTACCTTTAGTAAAATCTACTGGCAAAAAATAGGGATTCAAATCTACATCTTGGCATAATAAGGCGTTTATTAAAATCTTGAATGTACCTCTGGTACGAACTGCTAGATCGCATAACATCATACCATCAATGATACCAAAAGGATGATTAGCAACAAATACGAGTGGGCCATTGCGTGGGATTTGTGCTTCTTGTGCAGCATTAGTTTGCCAACTAATATTTCCAAGCTCTAAACCACGAGCAAAAAAAGTTGTGATATCAAATTTATCCGCTTTTAATTGGTGGTAAAGACGTTCAATTTTACGTCCTCCTGTCAGCCATTCAATTAAATGGATAATAAGTGCTCGAGACCATGGATCTTCTGAATGTACGTAGGTTATTTGGGGCGGTGGTAAAATTGTTGAAGCATTGCTATGATCGGTTGTGTGTGTCATAATTTAGGCTAAGTTTAAGTTTTTTAATTTGTACTTATTTCTACTTTGTCAGATTAGATCGTAGGGTGCGCATCGCGCACCATATATGTCTGGTAAATGTTGTAAATTTGACAAGGTAGAATTATGTTATATCTATTATTAGAATACTTCATATCTTAATTTACATCCTAATATTATTAAATGATTCGGCATCCTTCATTTGCTTGCCTAAAGTACTTTACACGGATCCGTTCCCACGCAGAGCGTAGGAACGATAGAAAAATGAAGGCTGCCAATGATTCAGTATTAAAACAAAACTTAGTAGGGGATTAATGTGAAAGGACAAATGCAACGCAGGATAATAGGAGCTGCTGTATTGGCCTCTCTTGCCGTAATTTTTCTACCTGGATTATTAGAAAAACCTAATATACAACCAATCACACCCATGTATCCATCTTTTAATGTCCCTAAAAGACCAATTCCTAAGCAAGTTCCAAATCTTAAGATAGAGCCAGTTACTCAAGCCATATCCCAAAAACCACAAATTATAGTTTCCACAGTTCCCAAACCAATTTCCATAGAAAAACCTCAAATATCCAAACAACCCCAAACAGCTTTAGAGAAAGCACCTGAAACACCTAAACTTTCAGCCTGGATAGTACAACTTGGTAATTATAGTAACCACAAGATAGCAAGACACTGGCAAAAGATTCTACGTAAAAATAAATTTGCTGCATTTTTAGAGCCAATAGAAATAAATGGAAAAAAAATGTTACGATTGCAAGTTGGACCAGTACTTGAAAAATCTGAGGGAGAGCGTATAATGAGAGTAATCAAAAAAAGATTTGTTATTAATGGCGAAGTGTTGCGCTATCCCAATTGAGGTTTTCTGCTAGCCCACCTCTTAAGCTAATAGAGAATCTAAAATTATGATGATGTGCAGTATACTTATCTGTTCATTATTGCAAAATTTTAGATAGTTGTTTTTTATGATATTTCTTGCGGATCTACATCCAAAGTCCAACGTACTTTAGAACTAGGGGTTAATTGACGTAATTTAGGCACGTAATCTACCAAAAATTTACGGATAAGATTACGATTTTCTGCTTGAATTAGTAACTGTGCTCGATAGCGTTTGGCAAGTTTAGCCATAATAGCTGGAGCCGGTCCCCAAAATTCTATTTTAGAATGTGTTGGTAATTCTTTACCTAGATTAGCCGCATCGGTTAAAAAGCTCATCGCAGTTTCCAATTTAGTACCATCTGCTCTTAACAAGACCTGAGCTGTAAATGGTGGCAATCTTGCTTCGTGACGTTCCTTTAAAGCTAGTTGAGCAAAAGCCCTGTAACCTTTATGAATAAGAGTCTGGAGTAAAATATGCTCAGGATGATAGGTTTGAATGACGACTCGACCTGGTTTAGTAACACGACCTGCACGACCTGCAACCTGCATCAACAATTGCGCCATCCGTTCTGTTGCTCGATAATCCGACCCGTACAATCCTTGATCTAGATCTAGAATACCTACTAAGGTTACTGCTGGAAAATGGTGGCCTTTAGCCAGCATTTGGGTACCTAAGATGATTGGATGGATGCCAGCCTGAGATTCTTTAAGCAATTGTTCTAAAACGTTTTTTTTGCTAGTAGTATCCCGATCAATACGCACTAAGGATATGTCTTTAAATAATTTAGTCAAGGTTTGTTCTAGACGTTCAGTACCTTGGCCTAGAAATTTTAATTTAGTATTTTGGCACTTTGGACATTGTTTAGGAGTCGCTTGTTGCGTACCACAATGATGACACCATAGAATATCTAGCTTTTGATGGGTAGTAAGACGCGCATCACAATGCTCGCATTCTGCCGTCCAACCACAATTGTAGCATCTTAATAATGGCGCATAACCACGACGATTTAGAAACAGTAGACTTTGCTGTTTGGCCTCTAGGTTGTCTTTAAGCAAACGGATTAAAGCGGGTGATAATCCAGCTTGCAATTTGGTAGCACTAATGTCGATCAGATCCATCTTAGGGCTAGATGCGGCTCCAGCTCGTTTTGGTAATTCTAATTTGCTATAACGATTTAGGATGGCATTTTGTACAGTTTCTAAAGATGGAGTAGCAGAGCCTAATACGACCGGGCAATGGCGTTGCCAAGCCCTCCATACTGCAATATCACGAGCTGAATATAGCAGCCCTTCGTGCTGTTTAAACGAAGGATCATGTTCCTCATCCACTATAATTAAAGCCAAGCGTGGCAATGGTGTGAATATAGCGGTTCTGGTACCTAAAACGATGCTGGCAACTCCTGTTCTAGCAGCCTGCCAGTCAGCGGCGCGAGTATTTTCAGAACGATTAGAATGCAGCAGAGCTATCTTGGTATTGAATCGTTCTAATAAGCGTTGCTGCATTTGGGGGGTAAGTCCGATCTCTGGTACTAAGATTAGGGCTTGAGCATGTTGTGCTAAGATGTGTTCTAATAATCTAAGATAAACTTCGGTTTTGCCACTGCCAGTAATACCTTCTAGTAAGAAGGCTTGATATTTTCCAAAGGCTGCTTTGATAGTAGTAATGGCGTTATCTTGGTCTGCATTTAATTTTGGACCAATGTTTAAGAGATTACCAGACTTTAGAACTTGTGGTATAGTTGTACAGGATTCAATCCAGCCTTGTTTGGCTGTCGCAATTTGGGTTATAGCAGTCTTACGCCTTAATTTTGTAGGCAATGCTGTAGCTAGGACTTCGCCTAGTGGATATACATAATATTGCGCAGTCCAGGCCAATAATTCTAAATCTTCTTTAGACCATAAGGGTTTAGAATCGATCCATTCTAAGGCTGGCTTCAGTTTATCCTCAGGGCACTCAGTATTATTGGCTATATTCCAAAGGATACCTAAACATTCCCGCTTTCCAAATGGCAGCCATAAACGTAAACCACGTACTGGTTCATTGTTTATTAGAGGTTGAAGGGGTGGCAGATAGTCAAATAAATGGTCAATAGGAGCAACGACTGCAACCTGCAAGACTTTGCCCAATCTGTTCATAAAATTTCTTTAATTTATGGAGATTTTAACTGCTAGCAACTAGCGGTTAGTGTGGTGATGTTACTATGTTGAGGTGATGTTTTTATAATATTATAGGGATTACGAATCAGGCTAATCTTCCTTAGGGTAAGTTAAGCTAAACCTGACCACCACAAATTAGATCCTAATGCTAATAAGGTCGTTGATAAAATAGCTCGCAGTACGCCCTGTGATAAAAATGAAGTTAATACAGCACCAAGTAATACTCCAGGAATGGAACCTATTAATAAAGTTCCCAAAATAGCAAAATCCATATTCCCTAGCATCATGTGTCCTATACCACCAAGTAATGTTAATGGAATAGCATGAGCAATATCTGTAGCCACTAGGCTGGATGGTTTTAAACGAGTAGAATACAAGTAGGAGAGGATTACCATCCCTAAGGCACCAGCTCCTACAGAAGTGATGGTAACTATAATGCCAAGCAATGCCCCTGAAATTATAGTTAATAGTTCTTGCAGCCTTGTAATTTCATTATCACCCACTATTGTTAATTCGCGTTTTTCATGGAAAGATTTTAGAACAGGTTGTAAAAATAATGACATGAGAGCCAATAAAATACCACCAACAATAGCTCTTTTTAAAAATTCGGTATCATGTCCACTATCAGGCAGATCGTTTAACCATAGCATAGCTAATATAGATCCAGGTACACTGCCCCACCATAAACGCTGTACTACATCCCAATCGATTGTTCCTTGCCATTGATAGATTCGTGTTGCAGTTATTTTAGTAATTGCTGCAAATAGTAAATCTGTACCAACTGCTATTTGTGGTTGGAGTCCAAAGACAAATAGTAACATTGGGGTCATAATAGCTCCCCCACCAACACCAGTTAGTCCAACCAGAATTCCTGTGACGAAACCAGTACCAATCAATAATTCGTTCACGCTGTAGTCATCCTGTTTCTAAAGTTTAGACAAATTTGACTATATTCAGTCTATAGTTAGTCTATAGTTAGTCTATAGTTAGTCTATAGTTAGTCTATAATTAGACTATATTAGTCTATATTAGACTATAATTAAACTATTTGGTTTTAGATGGTAGATAATTCATCCTTTTGATTTAGGATCATTAATGAACGATACCCAACAAATTATAGAACAAGCTTTCAAACAGCGCACAGAAATTAATCCCAATAATGTAGACCCAGATATACAACGTACTGTTTTTGATGTCATCGCCCAATTAGATAATGGCACTTTACGAGTATCACAACCTCAAGATGGTGACTGGATAGTTAATGAATGGATAAAAAAAGCTGTATTGCTGTATTTTCGCATTCGAGAAAATATATTAGTAAGAGATGGCAAATCCTGTTATTTTGATAAAATCCAATCCAAATATTTAATTTATCAAACTAGCGATTTTAATACTGATGGCGTAAGAATCGTTCCCCCAGCTATGGCTCGCTATGGAGCTTACATCGCACCAAATTGTGTCTTGATGCCATCTTATGTCAATATTGGAGCTTATATAGATACTGGTACTATGGTAGATACTTGGGCAACCGTAGGATCTTGTGCCCAAATTGGCAAAAACGTACATTTATCAGGTGGGGTTGGCATTGGTGGTGTTTTAGAACCTCTACAGGCTGCTCCTACGATTATTGAAGATGATTGCTTTATTGGAGCACGTTCTGAGATTGTAGAAGGGGTAATTGTAAAAACAGGTTCTGTAATCTCTATGGGAGTCTATATTGGCCAATCAACACGTATTTATGATCGTGAACGGGATGAGATTTTATATGGGTATGTCCCAGAAGGTTCTGTAGTTGTCCCTGGCACTTTACCAGCTACAAATGGCAAATATAGTCTATATTGTGCTGTAATCGTTAAACGTGTAGATGCTAAAACCAAGGCTAAAGTTGGGATTAATGCCTTGTTAAGGAATTTGTAATTTGGTGGGCCGTCAGGGATTCGAACCCCGAACCAAGGGATTATGAGTCCCCTGCTCTAACCATTGAGCTAACGGCCCTTGCGAGTAATCTAGCATATAATATCACTTTTAATTTTATAATGCTAGATTTTTTTGCTAATTTTTTAAAAAAGATTTTTTGTAAATTCTCAATAAGGCATTGAGGAAGTTATAGGATGCGCTATGATTATTTAAATCATTGAAATATAATGATATTGCTTCAAGATCGTAGGGTGCGCATCACGCACCATAACTTTGAAAAGGTGCGCGGTGCTTTATATCGTTCCCACGCTCTGTGTGGGAACGATCATAAAATTTAATAACTAATCTTCCAAAAAACTACGCAATTTTTCAGAACGAGTGGGATGACGTAGTTTTCGTAATGCTTTAGCCTCAATTTGACGTATACGTTCTCTTGTAACCTCAAACTGTTTGCCTACATCCTCTAATGTATGATCACTATTCATATCGATACCAAAACGCATTCGTAAAACTCTGGCTTCCCTAAGTGTTAAGCCTGATAGCATGGTGTGTGTCGCTTCACGCAATCCTTCAGTTGTTGCCGCGTCTAGTGGCGACAAAGCTGCAAGATCCTCAATAAAGTCTCCAAGATGCGAATCTTCATCATCCCCAATGGGGGTTTCCATAGAAATAGGCTCTCTAGAAATCTTTAGAACTTTGCGTACTTTATCTTCAGGCATATCCATGCGTACTGCTAATTCCTCTGGAGTAGCTTCACGTCCCATTTCTTGAACTATCTGTCTAAATATACGATTGAGTTTATTAATAGTTTCAATCATATGCACTGGTATTCTGATAGTGCGTGCTTGATCTGCGATAGATCGAGTAATAGCCTGTCTAATCCACCAGGTAGCATAAGTAGAGAACTTATAGCCACGGCGATATTCAAATTTATCAACCGCTTTCATTAGCCCTATATTGCCTTCCTGAATGAGATCTAAAAATTGTAGACCTCTATTAGTATATTTTTTAGCAATAGAGATTACTAAACGTAGATTAGCCTCAACCATCTCCTTTTTAGCACGTCTTGCTTTGGCTTCACCTATAGATAGATTACGATTGATCTCCTTAATTGCACTAATTGAAATACCATTTTCGCGCTCTACTTCTAGTAATTTACGTTGGGCGCGGCGAATATCAGGTTGTAGTTGACTTAGAGGTTTTGTATAAGCTAAACCTGTTGCAATCTGTTTCGTTATCCATTGTGGGTTGGTTTCATTTTCTAAAAAAGATGCGATAAAGGTGCGTCTTGGCATCCCGCTTTGTTCTACGCAATAAGTCATAATAGCTTTTTCTTGTACCCGAATTCTTTCCACAGTAGTACGTAAATCAGCTACTAATTCATTGAAAACATTTGGCATGATCTTGAAATCTAAAAAGGCTACCGAAATCTGTTCCCAAAGTTCTTTAGTACGTGTATCTTTGTGACCATGTTTTTTCTGAGTCTTTGTTAATTTAGCATATAAAGTACGTAATCGATCTATACGTTTTGCGGTCTCTTCAGTATCCAAGCCATTATCGATTGTTACCTCATCTGAAGTTTCATCCTCAGTATCTTCAGTGTCTGCTTCATCTTCATTGTCATCTTCAGTATCTGTACTATTAGCTAAATTATTGGTTGCAGTATCCTTGGTATCCTCAATTGTATCAGTTTCAATTGGAGTAGCATCGTTGAAGCCGTTTATTATGTCAGTTAGACGCATTTCCCCTAGTGTCACTTTTTCAAACATTGCTAAGAGTTTTTCAATAGTCTTAGGGTAATAAGCAAGAGATGCCTGAATTTGATTTAGCCCCTCTTCAATACGTTTAGCGATTTTAAGCTCTCCTTCACGAGTAAGCAATTCTACTGTACCCATTTCACGCATATACATACGTATAGGGTCAGTAGTACGCCCAAATTCGCTATCAACAAAGGCAATAGCGGCCTCTGCTGCATCATCGTCATCTGAAATAGCATCACTTATTAGGTTGTGATCATCGATATCTGGAGCGGTTTCGTGCACTGTAATGCCCATATCACTGATCATGCTGATAATATCTTCAATTTGTTCAGATTCAACGATACCGGGTGGAAGATGGTCATTTACCTCGGTATAGGTAAGAAAACCCTGCTCTTTGCCTTTAGCAATGAGTTGTTTCAACTGCGATTGTTGATGTTCTTGTTCCATACCGTACCTAAAAAATAAATAAAGCTAGATTTGTAGAGCACTAGACATAATGCTTATAGATAAATTATAAATAGATAAATTATAAATAGATAAATTATAAATAAAGCGTAGCACATATTTGGAAATTCACCAGTAATATAAGGTCAAGAAAATAAATTTCACTACTTTATTTTATAATTTTTTAAATGGCATCCTTGATTTGCTTGCCTAAAGTACTTTACACGGATCATTTCCACGCTCTGCGTGGGAACGTTTAATTTGAAACGCAGGAGCGTCTAGGATGCGTTCCCACGCGGAGCGTGGGAACGATAAAAAATGTAGACTGGAAAATGAAGGATGCCTTTTAAATGATGGGTTTCGCTTATGAGCTACCCATCCTACATGCTGTAGACATAAGCTAGTAACTAAAGTTTCGAATAATGTCTAGTATTATTTGATTTTCTTATTACAGAATTTAAGTTAAATAAATATAGGAGCCAACCTTCCCTATGCCATGGTTTCAAAATCTAATCGAAGGGATTCGCATTAATCCCACTACTAAACGTACTGTACCAGAAGGATTATGGGCTAAATGCCCTGAATGCAATGCCATACTCTACCGTGGCGAATTAGAACGCAACCTAGATGTTTGCCCAAAATGTCAACACCACCACCAAATCAGTGCCAGACGACGCTTGGATATTTTTTTAGACCCAGATTTCAGAGAAGAGATTGGTGCTGAACTTGAATCCATAGATCCACTCAAATTTAAAGACACCAAAAAATATAAAGATCGCCTCCTGCAAGCCCAAAAAAGTACTAACGAAAAAGATGCTCTAATAGTAATGCGTGGCAAACTCAAAACCATAGATCTAATTGTTGCAGCATTTGAATTTAAATTTATGGCTGGATCTATGGGTTCAGTAGTAGGAGAACGCTTTGTACGTGGTGCAGTCCAAGCATTAGAAAACCGCTTGCCTTTGGTCTGCTTTGCTACTTCAGGTGGTGCTAGGATGCAGGAATCTCTATTTTCTTTGATGCAAATGTCCAAAACAGCGGCTATACTTGGTCGCTTAAGAGACCAAGGGCTACCATTTATATCAGTCATGACTAATCCCACAATGGGCGGTGTTTCAGCCAGCCTTGCCATGTTAGGAGATATAAATATAGCAGAACCTCATGCCCTAATAGGCTTTGCAGGACCCAGAGTTATAGAACAAACCGTGCGTGAAAAACTTCCAGAAGGCTTTCAACGTAGTGAATTTTTGCTAGAACATGGTGCATTAGATATGATCGTGGATCGACGCAAAATGCGAGATAATATTGCCAATCTATTAAGTATTTTGATGAAACAGCCACTATGAAACAGACACCATATCTAAAACCCTGGGCTGGTCGCTTTAATGAACCTACAGATGTCTTTGTCGAAGCCTTCACGGCATCTGTGGATTGGGATAAACGCCTTTATTCACAAGATATCCAAGGTTCGATTGCCCATGCTACAATGTTAGCCCAACAAGGCATATTAAGCACATACGAGCGCGATGCGATCATAAATGGATTACAACGCATAAAAGAACGCATTGAACAAGGCACATTTCAATGGTCACCATCTTTAGAAGATGTACATATGAACATTGAAGCAGCCTTAATTCAAGATATAGGTGATATTGGCAAAAAACTCCATACCGGACGTTCGCGCAATGACCAGGTGGCAACTGATATACGGTTATATTTAAGGGAAGAGATTGGTCTAATTCGGGAGGAAATACGACTGCTAAGACTAGCTTTATTAGATCTAGCTACAGAAGAAGTTGCGACCATTATGCCAGGTTTTACCCATCTTCAAACCGCACAGCCTATTACCTTTGGGTATCATTTAATGGCCTGGCAAGCTATGTTAGCGCGAGATGACGAGCGTCTATTGGACTGCTCAAAACGCCTTAATCAATCTCCCCTAGGGGCTGCTGCTTTAGCTGGAACCAGCTATCCCATAGATCGTGACTATACAGCTAGTTTATTAGGTTTTACTGGTCCTACAAATAATGGCCTAGATACAGTCTCAGATCGAGATTTTGCCATTGAATTCACTGCCGTATCTAGCATCATAATGCTCCACTTATCTCGCTATGCTGAAGAATTAATCCTCTGGTCCTCGCAACAATTTAATTTTATACAATTAGCCGACAGTTTTTGTACTGGCTCTAGTATTATGCCACAAAAGAAAAATCCTGATGTACCTGAATTAATACGCGGCAAAAGTGGGCGTGTGTTTGGGCATTTGATGGCCCTGTTGACTTTAATGAAGGGGCAACCTTTAGCCTATAATAGAGACAATCAAGAAGATAAAGAACCTCTATTTGATACTGTTGATACTTTAAAGAGTTGCTTGCATGTATTTGCAGCTTTGATACCAGAGTTACAGGCTAATAGAGAAAATATGTATGCCGCCGCCCAACGTGGCCATGCTACGGCTACAGATTTGGCGGATTATTTGGTAAAACGTGGTATACCATTTCGTGATGCACATAAAATAGTAGGGCAAGCAGTGGCCCATGCAGAACGCAATGATATAGATTTGGCTGCTTTAGATTTGGCAGTATTGCAAGGTTTTTCACCATTAATACAAGAAGATGTATTGCAAATTTTGACTTTAGAAGGTTCAATTGCTGCAAGGAATCATGTAGGAGGTACAGCACCACAGCAAGTACAGGAGGCTATTGCGCACGTACGTAAGCAAATAGGTGGATAAGCATTGTAGGTGGTAATTGTATTCAAAACTTTTTAAGTCATAATTTCTCTAAAAATTCGTTCTAAAACTTCTGTTTTAGAAAAATTCTGTTTTAGAAAAATTCGTGTAGTTAATATTTTTTATTAGCCAGGGTGTTTGTCCAAAGTCCCAAAATTTGCTAATCCTGTTGCAATTGATTGTGGATCTAGATGGTAAAAATTCTGATCTGACATAGTGGCTATATCTTTTGAACATTCTATAGAACCTATAAGTAACACTCGAACTGGCATCCCTAACATCCGCAATTTTTGGACAAAAACCTGGCGTTGAGAATCCCAACTAAGCAATATACATAATACCGCACTTAAAAGCGTAGCAGCGTTAAGAGCAGTCTCGCTTAAAGTACTAAATTCGTCGTATGGCTGTGGTTGTACATAGGCTAAAACCTCTAATAAAGCAGTACTGGTAAGTAACCCTCGACCACTGGTCATAATATAAGCTTTATCTGCTACAAACATTAGATCTAATAAAGAATCATTACCTTGTAAGGGTTCAACAAAAGAAGCAGCAACTGAAACTGCCGCTTCAAAATCTTCCTGCCGTGCTAATGGCACAAAGCTATCTAAGATTAGAGCATACCGACTAAAATATTCATCCCGATATTCTTTTACCACAGGTTCATTACTACGCGCCCAAGCCGCCCAATCCATAAGGCGTGGTGAATCTCCAGGGCGATATTCTCGTAGACCAATAAATTCTTGAGACTCTCCAACTGTGTTAGCTAGGCTGATACCACCAGGTTGTAACCGCCGCCGTCCTAATAATTGTAGCATTGGAATTGGATAGCGTTGCGGTAATACCAAGATTTGGGCATTAGGAGCTATAGAAACTTGACGTTGCGTTAATCCTAAGACATCAGTATATTTAGCTTCCAAATTATGTAATTGTAACAGGCCACGGCGGCAAGGGATTAGATTTAGTTCTAAAGTAGTCTTTGCTCCAGGAATTAATGCTGGCAAAGGTATGGCAGCAGCCTTCAGAACTTTCTGGCCTTGCTGTACTAACCAACGCCACCGTGGATATCCAATGAATGTATCAAAGCTATTGCTGCGATTTTCATACGGGGTTGGTGTTTCTAAAAAAATTTCCAGGTTGGGCCTGGGATCTGGAAGTGCTTCTTGAATTATACAGTCCCAAGTAGAATGTTTAGAGACATTTTCTATTATAACTCGATATTGCAATGGTACACCAACGGTGGCATATGGTGGTAATTGCCGTTGTGCCTTTAATCCCTTAAGGCGGCGTAAATTGCTACTTAGTGCTACTAGGGTTAAGCCTATACCTAAACCAAATAGTTGCACCCCAAGAGTTTGTTTAGTGTCAATTCCAAATAATGCCCCCATAAAAGTTCCCAAGAGAACCAATTGACCAAGGCTAGTAAAGCGTCGCTGCATTCTGTATTCTAAACTGCTAAAAATACGTAAAAAATACCAGCTACGTTTTTGAATCCAGATTTTCATAAGTATTAATTAGTTAGTAGTAAACGCAATGGTCTAAGTTGGTGGCGCGGTGCGCTCCAGACATTCTTGCACTATGGTTTCGGCAGTGCGTCCTGCGAATTTAGCTTGTGAATCTAATACTAGACGATGTGCGATGACAGCGGTTGCAACCTCTTGAATGGGTTCTGGAGTCAAAAATTGTTCACCTGCAAATAACGCCAGGACTTGGGCAATCTTCATTAATGCTATAGAGGCACGAGGGCTAGCACCCAGTGCAATGCCTTCTGCTTGGCGCGTAGCGACGACTAATTCTACTATATACTGTTGTATTGCTGTGCTGACACGTACTGCTTGGGCCGCAGTACGCACTGCCAATATGTCTGTAACGTCTATGCAAGCTTGTAACTGCTCTAAAGGATGTTGTTGAGTTTGAGCATTTAAGATAGCCATTTCTTGAGATACTGGCAAGTAACCTAATGTAAGACGCATTGCAAACCGATCCATTTGGGCTTCTGGTAATGGATATGTACCATGAAATTCTACAGGATTTTGGGTTGCGATAACGAAAAATAATGCTCCTAAGGAACGTAATTCGCCATCTATGCTAACTTGGGATTCTTCCATGGCCTCTAAAAGAGCCGATTGGGTCCTTGGGGAGGCGCGATTGATCTCATCAGCCAGCAAGATTTGGGTAAAGATTGGTCCAGGTCGAAAATGAAATTGGCGTTCTCCAGGATCAAATACTGAGACTCCAAGAATATCCGTAGGCAATAAGTCCGGGGTAAATTGGACCCGTTTAAATTTGGCTTGTATTGATCGCGCTAGAGTTTTTGCTAAAGTGGTCTTTCCTGTGCCTGGTACATCTTCCAGCAATACATGACCACCTGCAATCAAGGTAGCCAGGAGATAGCGAATGCCAAGAGTTTGGCCTTGTAGTACTTGTTCGATATTGGTACTTAGTTTGGTATATAGTTCTTGTGGATTCACCGGGTATTGTATCTCATGTTTTTATTTGGGCACTGGTTCAGTCTAATTCATCAACTAACATTATGTTATTTAAAAACACTTCTTATTATGCTATCCTCTAAAATCGTCTCAAAATTTTGCTCTAGATAGTGTGATAGTGTCAATTTGAAAAATTTGCTTGTAAATTTTCTATTGTGAGACCTTACAACTATTATAGAAATAATGTAATATAATTATGAAGTTATATTCAAACATCAGACTGAACCAGTTCCCAAGCAAAAGCTAATTGTTCAGGTTGGAGACGTTTTTCCCATAAATCAGTTGGAAAATCATTAAATGCGACGGCAAGATCGTAGTCATTAGTTTTTTGGGCGGTTCCTTTGGCGCGTGATCCATATAGCCATAGAATATCTATTTTAGAATTCTGTTTGGCAAGTGCTAATAAATCTTCTGGTTTAAAATGATCAATCTGTATCATGAAAATCTTAAGAAAATTTTTTATCCATTAATTTTATATAGTGGTAGCTTTAACTTATGGCTTATGCAGATTTTAAAACATTACTACAAGTTGAACAAGAACTTGAGGTTACTATACAACAAGCGTCTAAATTGTATATTGATATATCTCCTGTAGAACCAAGTTCTTGGTTTATAGAAACTATGGATTTAGCATACGACTTGGCTTTAAATATTAATACAGAAGCAGCTCGACAATCTTTAATAGTAAATAATGTTTTAATAGAGTTAAAGAAAATTTTGCCAATTAGTCTCTTTATCAATAGATTATTTAGTGTTGATACAGCCAGAGGATTAACGGGCTATCCTGATGGTTTAATTGGCGATGCAGCAGATGAATTAGAGATTAAAGCACCTATTATGGTATTATTAGAGGCTAAAAATAATGATATCAATTCTGGTTTTCCGCAATGTATAGCGACAATGATAGCCGCTGCATTGTTTAATCATAATGCCAATGTTAGTAGAAATAAACTCTATGGTGTTGTAACAGATGGGGTTTCATGGCGTTTTATGCATTTACAGGAAAATGTTGTGACGATAGATCGGCATACTTATCCGTTCAATGGTGGTAGACAAATTATTGCTATCTTAAAATCCTGTATTGTAGATAATCAAAGATAATTTAACATATTGTATCTCATGTTGGTAGCTAGAAGAAAACGTTCTCTCCAACCTATGCTGTTATGGTTTTTTGTTCAAAATTACGCTAAATTCATAGCCATTATCAATAAACTTAGGTTCTGGATATCCCAACTGGAGTATTGGTTTAATAATTTTTTCTGGTATTTCCATACCAAGATGCTCGACATAACCATAGTTTTCGGCGAACTTCATTAATACCGGGTTACGAGTATAGCTAGAACCCTCTTTTATCATGTCAATTGTCAAGGTATTAGGCAGTCTACCAGGTGATCTAATTTCCAATCTATCAGAAAATATTAATAATTGAATTTGGCCACCATAAAGTGAATAATCACGATGTATCAAGGCATTAGTAATAACTTCGCGTAATGTTTCGAGCGGATATTCTGGTTGATCAATACGCTTTATACCTTGCATAATGGAACGTTTTTTGGTATTAATCTCAACAAATTGAATGGCTTGTTCAATCATTCCATTTTCAATAATAACTCCATTACGTTCATAGGGTAGAATAGGTGCATCGATGAATTTTTTGTCTAATACTAGATAATCTTTGTTTTTTCCCTCAAAAGCGGCACATCGTATGCCAGCTGAAGGAATAAATTGCGATGGTTCGCGTCCGAATAATAATCCTCCCGCCAATGTTGCTACCAGATTATCTTCGGTTAGCTTGATGGCTAACCTCGCATTTATACATAAGGTATTTTGTCTGTCCTTGTAGTATTTTTCAGTTAGCTTTTTTATGTCTATAAAATAATGGCGTATTCTGCGTTCATCTAAATAATTGATAGGTAAGGCTGGAATTGGAGATATATCATAATGAACAAACGGATAGTTAGCATATAAAACAGCAATTTGTTCAGGGGAGGAAACGGCAAGTTGTGCCAATACGGATATAAAATAGAGTTTTTTCATTTTTAACTAAATAATAAGGTTTCTGAATACCTTTTTCTATTGTTATGCTGATAATTGGCTTATTTTCAATGACACAACTATCTAAGACAGGAATAATCGCAGGTTTTACGCGATTTTGAGCTATCTGACTTATAGCGTTTAGTTTTTGATCTAATGCAGCTTGAATACCGCTTATTTCCCCATCATCTTCCACACCTAGCAAAATTATACCGCCCTGTCCATTAAGGAAAGCAATCATGACAATGGCTAAATCTTCATTAGAGATAGTCTCTGATTTGAATTCAACTTGGGAGTTTTCACCTTCCTTGATAAGGGTTATCAAAGTGCTGCTATTCATGTATATGCACTAATGAATTTGTTCAATAGGATTATTTTAGAGAGGTAGGTTAAGTAGGGTGCGCATTGCGTACTCTACATAAAACTGGCAGGGCTAATAGTCTTGGATTTTGAATACGAACTATTTTACGCCTACTGTGCATTCCAGAAACTATTTGCACATTGGCCTTTTTTACCCCAAATGCTTTAGCAATAAAATTGATTAGATGCTTATTAGCTTTTCCATCTACTGGTGGAGCTGTAATATTTACTTTATAAGCGTCATTTTGTAAAGTCACAAATTTATTTTGTGATGCTTTGGGTTGTACTAAGAAATTTACTAGAAGATCGTGCTTATCCCAACGATACCAATTCATTTTAACCACCTATCACTCGACTATCCAGTTTTTTGGCTTGACAAATTCAATGACGTAGCATCTGGTACCGAGGCTTTGTCTAGTCACCTATTTTAGTGGCTCTGCCTCATATTTTTAAAATATTTTTGACATCGTAGGGTGCGCATTGCGCACCCTATCAGGGATCAAAAACTATCTATGCGATCAACCAATCATCATGCGTTGCATCTAGGGTTGTTTGATCTACATTTTCCAAGAAGATTTGGAAGTCTGGAACACCACCATCATGATCTACCCAGCCTTGTAAATAGGCTCCAGTTACATCTGCTCCATCTATAGTTACAGTAGCATCTTGGGCCTGGAGTTCGCCTAGATCTAATGTAGCAGCTTCTGGCGATCCAGCGGTAACATACGTGAAGGATCCATCTAAAACATGGCTGAGATCGATCTTATCAAAGCTAGCATCAAAGTTTGTTATCGTATCGCCATTTGCATCATCCGCATTTAAGAATACAAACTGATCTGCATCAGTACTACCAGTGAAGGTATTGTTGTTTCCAGACTCAGGATCAACCAATAGCTTACCAGTTACTGATGTACCACCATGAGTAGTATCAGCCACATTAGAACTATCTTTTACAGCAACAGAAAGGTACTTATCAGTTAAATCAAGATTATTACTTGCATAAGAAGCTCGAACGGTACCTTCACCTGCGATGTATTTTAAGCTTGCCACATCCTCTTGGTCTAGGTATACAGTAATGTTTGAATCAATATTCAAGGTATGGAAATCAGACATATCTATATTATTAAAAAATAATGTGACTGGATTAGAATCTGCATTATGGATATTGAGCATGGATTCGCCGTTACCCTGAATAACATTTAAACTAGTAGGGTGTGTTAGTTGATTAGCACCTATTGTGACAGTAGAGTTAACCTGTAAAGTGTTTATGTTGCTAAGAGTTGCTTGAGTGAGGTCAACATCACCATACACTATTAATGTGTCGTTCCCAGCTTCACCGTCTATATCTTCTCCATTAGCAACATCACTAGTAGTATTGTTATTTAAGATATCAAGTGTAATTACAGAGCTTACATTTAGATCGGTATTACCATTAGGGGCATCAATATCTTCTTGTTGGTATTGGTTAGCAGCGGTTGTACCAACTATTACAACGATATCATTACCAGCTCCTGTTTTAACAGCATCAGCACCTTGACCGGGGTGTACGATATCATCGCCAGAACTTGTGATGATGGTATCATTACCAGCCTTAGAGTTAATGATAAAATCGTCCAATCCAGTGGCATGATTAAACGTATCTGGATCATCTGTACCAGTTAAGAGCGTAGTTTCTTGTACATCGTTTACGGTTATGGTAAAAGCTTCATCTTTGGTTAAATTACCATTATCAGCAGCGGTTACTGTAATATCAACAGTAGATGCAGTCTCATAATCTAATGCGATTCCTTCTTTAAGCTTAAGCTTATCCCCAACTACTTCAAATCTATTATCACTAAATGTATAAGTATGAGTACTGTTAGCATCTGGATCCGTAGTAGATAGAGTGCCAATTACTGCTCCAGCAATGTTTTCGTTAATTGTGGTGGTATCAGCCAATGTAATAGCCGTTGGGGCATCATTAACATCGAATATTTCGACATTCCCAACAATAATATCGTCGAAATTATCTACTGTACCGTAAACAACTAAGTAGTCTGTTCCTTCACCACCATCAATAAATTCACCAGTTGCTAATTCACTTGTTGTTCTACCATTGAGAGTTTCCAGTGAAAGTACAGAAGTTAAGTCAATGCCTAAACTATCCCAATCAATATCCAATGCAGTGCTACCACTATCTATTGGATTGGTAATATCATCCTGCTGATATTGATTGGTACCCGTTGTCCCAACCACTACGATGATATCATCGCCGCCACCAGCATCAACAGTATCTGCTCCTAAACCTGCACGTATGATTTCGACACCAGACCCACCGTTAATGGTATCAGCTCCGGTGGTACCCAATATAGCTTCTGGTACATCTTGTACATTTATAGTAAAGGCTTGAGTGACAAAGAAACCATCGTTATCTGTAGCTGTTACCGTTAAATTAACGGAAGCTCCATCTGCATCTTCATAATCCAAAGCCACCCCATTCCTGAGCTTGAGTACATTAGTTAGCAAACCCTGATCTGGATTATCATCAGGATCATCGTATGATTCCAGGATCTCAAAACGATCATCAGAAACTTCAAAAATATGATTTGTAGAGGTAGGATCTTGAACTTCCAAGGTGCCAACTACATCCGCACGAATATTTTCAGTAACTTCACCAACTGTACCACCATTCAAAGTAATATCGCTTGGAGCTTCATCTACATCTATTACATCAATAGTAAAGTTTTGTGATTTAGATAAACCAGTATCATCTGTAGCCGTTACTGTAATAGTAATTTGCTGTTCCGTTTCATAGTCTAGCGATTTTCCATCCTTAAGTTTGAGGACGGCTTCATCAGCAGTTACTTCTACTTCAAAACGGTTATCACTTAGGGTAAAAGTGTGAGTATCACTATCTGTATCAGTTACGGTTAAAGTACCAATCTCGGCTGCAGGGTCATTTTCTGTGACCTCGTAATCACCACTCAAGTTAATTGCAGTTGGAGCGGCTCCTTCAGTCTCTATGTTTAGTACTTCAAGAGCGAAGATCTCTGACTTGGTTAAGCCCCCACTATCTGTGGCCGTTACGTTGATATTTATTGTGGATGCAACTTCATAATCTAAGAATTGATCATTCTTAAGCTTAAGTTGAGTGCCAATCACTTCAAAACGATCGTCATTCAAACTAAAAGTATGAGTATCGCCAGTATTTGGGTCAGTGACGGTCAAATCACCAACTATTCCCCCGCTTTTATTTTCTTCGATCTCGTTATTATTTAGTGTAATGCTAGTTGGAGCTAGATTACCAGTATTCCCTGAAGAGGGTTGAACTTCAAATATCTCAACATTACCAATAGTGAGATTAGTAAAGTCTACTGTACCATAGACAACCAAATAGTCATTTCCTTCGCCGCCATCAATATTGTCATAGTGTATGTCTGTATCTACTACATTATTATCAGCGTCACGAATCTCCTCGATCTTTACTGCTTCACTTTGTGATCTGTTGTTTAGAGATGCCAGTGAAAGGACAGAATTTAGATCAATACCCAGAGCATCCCAATCAACAGGTAACGAATTACCATTAACATCTAGTGGATTATCTATGTCATCTTGAGTATACTGGTTAGCATAAGTAACACCAACCACTACGATGATGTCATCGCCACCTCTGGCATCAACGGTATCTGCCCCCGTACCAGGACGTATGATATCAGCTCCAAAGTCTCCTTGAATATTATCGTCTTCATTGGTGCCGATCTTGGCTGCTATTAGATCTTGTACGTTTACAGTAAAGGTCTTGGTGAAAGATAAGTCACCATTATCTGTAGCAGTTACAGCAACATCGACTGCCGTTGCTTCTTCGTAATCCAAGGCTATACCGTTTCTGAGCTTCAATGTTCCGTCAACGATCTCAAAACGCGCATCATCCACGCTAAAAGTATGGGTATCAGTATCATTAGGATCAGTTACAGTCAAATTACCAACTATATCTGCGGTCTTGTTTTCTTCAACCCAGTTGTCATCTAATGTAATGTCAGTTGGTGCATCATTATCATCCTGATCTTGCACAGTGATGGTAAAGAGCTGTGATTTAGTTAAACCAGTGTTATCTTTAGCTGTTACTACGAGATCGATGGTGGAATCAGTTTCATAATCTAAGGCATTTGGCTCATTTTCAAATTCATCTTTAAGTTTAAGGGTATTCCCAACTACCTCAAACCGATCATCATTTACACTAAAAGTGTGGGTATCATTAGTATTAGGATCAACAACGGTTAAATTACCAACTACATCTCCAATGATATTTTCGGTGACCTCGGCGTTATCCAATGTAATTGCAGTTGGAGCACGATTAGTATTAGCACTAATTGTAGGTTGAACCTCAAATATTTGAGCATTACCAACAGTTACATTAGTGAAATCTACGGTACCGTAGGTAACCACGTAATCTGTTCCTTCACCACCATCAATAGCATCATATTTCCATACCCAAAGACCGCTATAATAATTGTAGTCGTCTTCGGGATCCCAATTAATAGGCATGTAAATTGATGCCTCACTTGCGGATATGTCGTTAAGAGAAGCCAGTGAAACTACAGAATTTAAATCAATCCCATAACTACCTAAATCATAGCCTAAATCAACACCTAATTCTTTACCTGCCGCATTTGTTGGGTGATCAATATCTGCCTGTGTGTAATCATAACCTGTAGTATCTCCAACTACGACTATGAAGTCATTACCGCCTCCGGCATCAACATTATCAGCTCCTTGTCCAGGGCGGATAATATCAATCCCATGAGTTCCGATAATAGTCTCCGCATACTCATTATCGCCTACTATGGCTGCTGGTACGTCTTCTATATTTACAGTAAAACCTTTGTCGACGCTTAATCCACCGCTATCCGTAGCTGTTACCGTTACGTCAACTGTAGTTTGTTCCTCAAAATCTAAGGCTGTTCCGTGTTTAAGTTTCAGTAAAGGCTTAGAGATTGAAGCAGCAGCATCGTCATTGGGCACATCTTCAACATTGATGGTAAAGGTATGCGATTTGGATAAACCAATTTCATCTATAGCGGTTATCGTTACATCAACAGTAGTTTCCGTTTCATAATCCAAAACCACTCCAGATTTGAGTTTGAGTTGTCCTGTATCATTTACCTCAAAGCGTGGATCATCAACCATAAACTCAAAGTCATCATCACCCTCTGGATCATTAGGATCGGTGACCCTTAAGGTACCAATTTCCTTTCCGATGTCGTTTTCGGCCACAGTGATGTCATCCAACAACTTGATATTGTCATTCTCATCCAACAACTTGATAGAGGATGGAGCCGTATAATCTTCACTAGGATTACCAGCATCATTTTGTACCTCAATGCCAAGAAGTTGCGACCAAGACAAGCCTCCACTGTCTGTGGCGGTCACCGTTACATAGACTGTAGATTCTGCCTCATAATCTAAAGCCCTCCCATCCCTGAGCTTAAGTGTGGGTTGCATCCCTAAATCTGGATCATCAGATGGGGCATCTAACATCACCATCTCAAAGCGTTCATCGTCAAAGCTATAATTAAATGTGGTATCTTCATTCGGATCAGTAACGATCAAGGTACCAGCTACACCACCTTTAACATTTTCAATGACCTGTTGATTAGTTAATTCAATAGCAGTAGGGGCAACATTAGCAAAATCTAGATCTTGAACTTCAATAGTAAATAGCTGTGTTTTAGAGGAGCCAGCATTATCAGTAGCAGTTACTGTTATATCAACCGTAGATTCTACTTCGTAATCTAAGCTCCTACCATC
>LFCU01000217.1 GCA_001044195.1 Candidatus Achromatium palustre | reverse complement strand
GGTGGAACGGTAAAAGTAGAAGGCACCATCGAATTTAGTATTTCCAGAGATCATAGCCAACACCGATGAGTTTAATAATAAAAATCACCAAAATAGGTCTCATAAGATCTTTGGAATTTAAATATATTCAAACAAGAAGCTAACAAATATTATGTGCGATTACGTTAATACTAATCGCACCTTCTATCTAAACGTAAAATATAAATATGTCAAATAGCGTTACCTTTCTCAACATCTTTAGCTAAACGTTTATCCAGCATATTTTTAAGGGCAATTAAAAAGCCTAAACTCAGAAAAGCTCCTGGAGGTAATATGGCAATAACAGCCCCTTGAAAACCTGATCCTAAGGAAAACTTTAGATATTGTCCTACTTCACCAAACATAAGATGAGCTTGGGCAAATAGAGTACCTTGTCCTAATAGTTCGCGGATTCCTCCTAAAATCACTAATACTAATGTAAAACCTATCCCACTTGCTGCTCCATCTATCAAGGCTGGAATAAAGCTATTCTTAGAAGCATAAGCCTCAGCTCGGCCCATGACAATACAGTTGACAACAATTAATGGAATGAATATTCCAAGAACCTGATATAATTCGTGAAACCAGGCTTGCATAGCTAATTCTATAGTCGTAACAAATGATGCGATTACGATTACAAACACAGGTAAGCGAATTTCAGATCGTACTAGATGGCGTATCAATGACACTGTACCATTAGATGCTGTCAAGACGATTGTTGTAGCAATTCCCATCCCTAAGCCATTAGTAGCACTGTTGGTAATAGCAAGTAGCGAACATAAACCTAATAATGCCACTAAAGCTTGATTGTGATGCCATAGTCCATTCAAAATAATAGAAGTAATTGTTGTATTAGAAGCCATAGTTAATATTTAGTTATTTGGATTGTTTATACTTTAATATCACCAGATTATTGGACTTTGAATAAATAGCCTCGATGATCGTCATTTTACACTTGATGTTCAAAAGTTAGTATCTGTTAATATTCTAATATCATGTGTTGCAAGGGTTTTATAGGAGATACCATACAAAATGCCTTGCAGAATGAAACGACCAAAAAATATATTTGTATTACTCGACTATCCAGTTTTTTGGCTTAACAAAAATTGCGTATGGATTCCTGCTTTCGCAGGAATGACGGGTGGGTCATTCAACGGACAGCAGATTTTTCGTCAAGTCGTCATTCCTGCGAAAGCAGGAATCCAGTATTATAAATTTCAATTGTATTATATAAATATTTTCTAAATTTTGCACATCGAGTTACATGTAAGACTTGCAATCACTAGCCTGGAATTAATAGGGGGTTGAGAAAAAATGGTGATTGTCCAAAACCTCAATTAATTCTAATATGTTGAAGTTGATAATAACTTATCATTCTTTTAAAAGCTGTAACTAACACCACACAAGATAAATATTACTTATATTATTATGAAATATACCTATATCTTTTTGTCCAAAGTCCAAACAATAATCTAACAAATAATAACCATTAGGAAACATTATCACTAATGCAGGATATTTATAGCCCCCAACAAATTGAACAAGAAGCTCAGGAATATTGGGAACAAAACCACAGTTTTCATGCTACTGAAGATCCTAACAAAGAAAAATTTTATTGCCTATCCATGTTTCCATATCCATCCGGGCGTTTACATATGGGACATGTCCGCAATTATACCATTGGCGATGTGATAAGCCGCTACCAAAGGATGTTAGGCAAAAATGTCCTACAGCCCATGGGCTGGGATGCTTTTGGCCTCCCGGCTGAAAATGCAGCCATCAAACATGGATTGCCGCCTGCGCAATGGACGTACGAAAATATTAAATATATGAAAAGCCAACTCAAACGCTTAGGATTTGGCTATGACTGGCAGCGTGAAATAGCTACTTGTGACCCTAATTATTATCGCTGGGAACAGTGGCTATTTACCAAATTACTCGAAAAAGATCTAGTATATCGCAAAAAAGCTATAGTAAATTGGGACCCTGTTGACCAAACAGTATTAGCCAACGAACAGGTGATTGATGGTAAAGGCTGGCGTTCTGGTGCCAAAATAGAAAAACGTGAAATTGCCCAATGGTTCATACGTATTACTGATTATGCCCAAGAGTTACTTGAAGGCTTAGAGCAATTAGATGGCTGGCCTGATCAAGTCAAAGCCATGCAGCGACATTGGATTGGGCGTTCTGAAGGTGTAAACATAATCTTTGGCATTCAAGGCAGTGACGCAACATTACAAGTCTTTACCACCCGTCCCGATACTCTAATGGGTGTCACTTATGTAGCAGTAGCTGCTGAACATCCTTTAGCACATCAGGCTGCTAAACAATCACTGGAAGTTCAGAATTTTATAGAAACCTGCCGCCAAGGTGGTGTCTCTGAAGCTGAACTTGAGACTATGGAAAAACAGGGTATAGCCTTAGGGATTCAAGCCATACATCCTATTAGTGGCGAAACCATACCTATCTTTGCGGCCAATTTTGTCCTTATGAGCTATGGTACTGGAGCCGTTATGGCAGTACCAGCCCACGATCAACGCGACTGGGAATTTGCAGAAAAATATAAAATTCCCAAACAGCAGGTAATCACAGCAGCCGATGGTTCCGAATGCTCTATTACCAAACAGGCTTATACAGACAAGGGTATACTTACTAATTCAGGCCCATTTGATGGCTTAACTTCTGAAGCTGCATTTGATGCTATTGCAAAACATCTAGCTTCCCTAAATCGTGGTGGTAAACAAATCATTTTTAGACTTAGAGATTGGGGGGTATCGCGGCAACGCTATTGGGGCTGTCCCATTCCCATCCAAAAAGACCCGCAAGGTACATTACATCCAGCTTCAGAATTTCCAGTATCGCTACCAGAATCTGTAACCATAGATGGCTCTGGTAATCCTTTGGCAAAATTGCCAGAATTTTACGATCTGGGCGCAGGTTGGAGCCGTGAGACTGACACATTTGATACTTTTGTAGAATCAAGCTGGTATTATGCTCGATATTGTTGTGCTGACTGTGATACCGCCATGCTTGATGCAAGAGCCAAATATTGGCTTCCAGTAGATCATTATGTAGGTGGTATTGAGCATGCAGTTTTACATCTACTATACGCACGTTTTTTCAATCGATTACTCCGAGACGAAGGCTTAGTAAACTGTGACGAACCCTTTACCCGTTTATTAACCCAAGGCATGGTAGTCGCTGAAACTTACTATCGTAAAGATGAAAAGGATCAACTGCATTGGTATAATCCGGCAGATGTAGAGATCAAAAAAGATGCGCAAGGCCGAATGCTTGAAGCCAATCTAAAAAGTGATGGGCAACCAGTACAGCCTGGTGGCATCGAAAAAATGGCGAAATCCAAAAATAACGGTGTCGATCCCCAAACACTCATAGATCGTTTTGGAGCCGATACCGTAAGACTTTATACCATGTTTACCTCACCACCTGATCAATCCTTGGAATGGTCTGATGAAGGTGTTGAGGGGGCGTATAGATTTCTTAAGCGGCTTTGGACTGTAGCTTATAATCATAGTGTTGCTTCTAAAACTGCCACTAGTCCTGAACCAGATGTGAAGACAATAGCAAATATTCGGTTTGAGATGCATACTACTCTTAAAAAAGCCCTATATGATTATGAACGCCATCAATATAACACTGTAGTATCGGCATGCATGATGTTAGTTAATACTTTAAATCGTATCGAAGGCTACCATCCCAAAGCCCAAAATTTAAGAGAAGAAGGGCTAAAGATAGTGCTGCGTTTGTTAGCTCCTATTGCCCCACATATCACTCATTATTTATGGCGTACTCTTAAATATGGTGAGGATATTTTACAAGCTGGATGGCCAACGGTAGATACGACTACTTTACAACAGGATACGATCCATTATGTAATTCAAATCAATGGTAAGATGCGAGGCCATATCGATATTTCAGCAGATGCAGATCTTGCCATTATTGAACAGGATGCCATTAATTGTGACAGAGTTCAAAAGTTTATCGCTGGAAAATCGGTGCGAAAAGTGATAATAATACCAAATAAACTTGTAAACATTGTGCTATAGGATAATCGTAGGTTGGGTTGATGGCCTTATCGTCAACCCAACATTTTACTTACAATGGTATTGTATAATGCTAATATGACAAAGCACTGTAGGTACAATTAGCTTTAACGTAATTGCACATCATGAAAACCAAGTGAATCATGGTTCAAAAAATTATATTGAAACAACAAAAATGAACGCAACTGAACTAAAAACGGATAATAATACTGATCCCTGTGAAATATTTCAGCAAGCATTTCGTGGTAGCTTTACCTCAACATTACGTTGGCACCATTTAGACAGCTTATGGGAACACCTAATAGAACATGCAGATAATGGCTGGTACATATACGCAATAGGAGAACTACCACCTACCAAGCCTGCATCTACAGAAAAATTTCTAAAATTTATACAGGAAATGGATCAACTACTAAAAGCCGAACATAAGGAAGACTATTGCGGTATAGTATATGCTGATGATTTACAACAACCTACCTTTATCAAGATCTATGATCCTAATAATCTAGGAGTGTCCTGTGGTTATAGTGATAATCCCCCGTTACCAGGCTGGCTCTTAACTCGCATTCCACCCTGTAACCTCCAAGACACCCAGCCCCTACCAGGCAATCGGCGACGTTGGTGGCAACGTCTGTTTCCAGCGTAATAAATTATGACCAAACAAAAGCATCCTGTTTGGCTACAATATCTTAATGCTAGGCTATTAGAGCTTGGCTTTGGCATCCTTAAATTACTAACAACCTATCTGCCACATTCTTGGCTTATGGCTCTAGGCAAAAATTTAGGATACATTGCAATGCTCTGTACACCTCGACGCTGTCAGATCACTGATATTAATTTAAAGCTGTGCTTTCCAGAATTTGATCTAGCAACTCGGCGTAGCTTACGACAGCGACATTTTGAATCTTTGGGAATGGGAATGCTGGATATGTGTCTAGCTTGGTGGGCACCAACTTCTAGGTTACAATCCTTACTCCATGTAAAAGGCATAGAAAATATAAATACGGCCTTTGAGAAAGGTCAAGGCGTGATCTTTGTAAGTGCTCACTTTAGTTCATTAGAAATGGGGGGCAGATTTGTATGCAACCTATGGACTATTCATCCAGTATATCGTCCGCACCGTAGTGCCCAACTTGAAGAGTTTATACTTGCACAAAGAGTACCTCATACTGGATGGTGTATACCACGCCATGATATACGCTTATTGTTGCGGACTTTACAGCAAGGTCATGGGGTTTGGTTAGCTCCTGATCAGAATTTTTCTAATCCTGGTTATGTGTTTGCACCATTTTTTGGAATTCCAGCAGCTACTACCACTGCTATTATCAAATGTGCTCGTATCAGTGGTGCTCCGGTATTACCGTTTATTATTATGCGCCTTGATGATGCCACAGGTTATCGTATTATAATTGAACCAGCATTAGACAATTTTCCTAGTGCAGATATACAGCAAGATGTTGTACGTCTAAATGCCATTTTTGAACGTTGGATACGCCAAGCCCCAGAGCAATATTTATGGTCACATCGGCGTTTTAAGGATCGTCCAGAAGGAGAAGCTGGATTTTATTGATGATTTTTGAAGTGCGATTACGACCAGCTAATTGCACCTACGGCCCTTTAGTATTACAGTAACTGCTCAATAATTTACGGCACCAGATACCATTAGTTATTGAGACGTTACGCCAAAATTTACAGTTATTATGGATATTAAACCCTACTTAAAATTAATGATCAAACAAAAGGCATCAGATCTATATTGTTCCAGTGGTACTCAAGTACATTTACGGGTAGATGGTCGTACCATTCCAGTAGGCGATCAACCCATAGGCTCTGAAGCTGCCAAAGAAATGATCTATGCACTCTTGAGTCCTGAACAAATCTTAGAATTTGAGGATGAATGGGAATTAAATATAGGACTACCAGTAGAAGGCGTTGGCCGCTTTCGCCTCAATGTCTTTCAACAACGTGGCTCCCCGGCCATGGTAATTCGTCATATAAAATCGATGATCCCTAATATAGACAACACTGGATTACCACCGATTCTTAAAGAATTAATCATGGAACCACGAGGGTTAATATTAATAGTTGGTGCCACAGGTTCTGGAAAATCTACTACTTTAGCAACTATGCTAGAATATCGAAATCAAAATCGTAGCGGCCATATTTTAACTATTGAAGATCCTGTAGAATTTCTATTTGAACATAAAAAATCCATTGTAAATCAAAGAGAAATTGGTTTGGATACCCAATCTTTCCACATGGCACTTAAGAATGCCATGCGTGAAGCTCCTGATGTCATAATGATTGGCGAAATTCGAGATCAAGCTACCATGCAAGCTGCTATCTCTTACGCAGAAACTGGTCATCTATGCATATCTACATTACATGCTAACAACGCTAATCAGGCTTTAGATAGGATCAAAAACTTTTTTCCAGAAACTGCACATCAACAATTACGTAGCGATCTATCACAAAATCTCAAAGGTGTAATCTCGCAGCGTCTCTTACCAGCAAGCAATGGTGGACGGATTCCAGCCGTTGAAGTCATGCTACTTTCAAGTTACGTGTCAGAACTGATTTTAGGTGGTGATACTCGTGGTATTAAGGAGGCCATGGAAAATAGCGATACTCGAGGTATGCAGACGTTTGATCAATGCTTATTTAAGCTGTATACCACAGGCAAGATTTCTCTAGAAAACGCGCTTAATAATGCGGATTCGCGTAACGATTTAGCTCTGCGTATTCGGCTGTCTGGAAGTGGCAGTTAATTTAAAGACATACTACTGACATACTATTAAGATTAGAAGATTAAAGATTTTATAAATATGACAATATTTGATTGGTTAATAGTTATTCTCTATGCTGTTATAGTAATTGGGATTGGCTTATGGTCTAATAATCAACAAACCAATACAGCAGAATATTTCCTAGGCCAACATCGTATTCCCTGGTGGGCTATTGGTTTTTCGATTATTGCTACTTCATTTTCAGCCGCATCCCTATTAGGTGGGCCTGGCGAAGGGTTTACGCACGGTTTACTCTACCTCCAATTACAATTAGGGGATTTGATTGGCTATGGCCTAGTCATAGCTATATTGTTACCCTTTTTTATGCGCTTAAATCTGACCACAGCATACCAATATTTAGAAAAACGCTTTGATATTAAGACCCGTTCATTAGGTTCCATATGTTTCTTATTATTTGTAGTAGCACGGCTTGGTGCGTTACTTTATGCCGCATCCTTAGTGGTAGCCACAATAACCAGTTTACCACTATATAGTGCTATCCTATTAGTAGGAACTATTTCTATAGTCTATACGGCAGCAGGCGGAATGGCGGCGGTAATTTGGACTGACGTGTTACAGTTTCTAATGATCTTTGTGGGGTTGGGTGCGGGTGTTTGGGCTGCTGTCTCTGGTGTTGAGGGAGGTTTTAGTGCATTGTGGCAAGTAGCGATAGACCATAACAAATTTGCTGTACTGAATCCAGTATGGGAACCTGAATCAATACATTCCTTACCTACTGCCCTATTAGCCTATGGAGTTTTAGCGTTTGCGATAGCTGGAACCAATCAACAGGCAGTGCAACGTTATGTATCTTGCCCCGATGCTTCATCAGCTCGCAAAGCGATTTTATTAGGTTGGTTTTCTGGTTTTATAGGAGTCGCTGCAGCCCTATTTCTGGGGATCTTAATATTTGGATTTTATCAGCTAAATCCTGGATTACCTCAAAATATTCATCCTGATGACATTTTATCGCATTTTATTGTATATCATGTCCCGCCTGGATCTGCGGGGTTACTTATAGCGGCGATCTTTGCAGCTGCTATGTCTTCTATTGATTCAGCCCTACATTCTTTGGCTACTTGTATAACCGTGGATTTTTATCAACGCCATATCAAGCCAGAATCTAGTGAACATAATGCCTTGCGAGTTGCGCAATGGTTGATCATTATTTGGGGTATTATTGGTATCGGTACCGCGTTTTATGTAGCTGCTATTGGCAAAGCACTGCTGCCATTTTTAATCAAGTATAATACGATGTTTATGAGTCCATTGTTGGGCCTATTTTTGATGGGAGTGTTGTTGCCAAAAATTAATGCTACTGGTGCTTTCTATGGCACCATAGGAACGGCTATAATATTAGTAATTTCTGCTAATTTTAGTTGGTTAAGATTACCAGGCATCTGGCATTCGGCTGCTGCTGTGCCTATCTCAATCATCTTGGGATTAATAATTTCCTTATTTGATACCAAACCATCTAAACAATCCTTGCAAGGTTTAACTATTTGGACCTGAATTTAAATCTTCCTTATTGATATAAAAATTATAAAGCCAGAAATATCACTAACTTTAAGATAAAATATTATGGATAACCAAGGCTGGCAACAGAATGCAATAAATTGGGAATATGGTGCAGGCGCAACCCCTGATTTAGCAGAAATGCCAATTAAAACCTTTCCTGCGCAATTACATGAAGCAGGTGCAACCCGAGTGATTGAATTAGATTTATCTGATTCATTAGGCACCCATTATGCAGCAACCGCACCTAATCTATTAGCCAACTATATTCGCATCAACCCCAATGAAAACATCAATACCAATGTTGAATCCAGTTCGGAAATTTTTTATGCATTACGTGGTGCAGGACGTACTGAAACTGGATTAGGCACAGTTGAATGGCAACAAGGTGATGTGTTTACGTTACCTTTTAATCAAGGTGCGACCCATTATGCAAGTGTAGATAGTGCTTTAGCATGGGTCCATGATGCGCCGTTGCTGGCTCATTTAGGTGTTAAACCTACGGTGGCAAGGTTTAAACCTACATTTTATTCTAAAGCCTATTTAGAAGCTGCAATGTTTAAAATACGTGAAGCAGGTGCAGAGTTAAATCGTAACCGTATCGGTGTGATTTTGGGTAATCTTGAATCTGAGAAAATGCGTACATTAAGCCACAGCTTATGGGCTTTATATAACATTTTACCTAAAGATACCATTCAATTGCCGCATAGACATAACTCAGCGGCTATTGATTTAGCCTTATCCGCTTCTGGCGATACCTATACTTTAATTGGCAAAAAGATTGATGCAGCAGGCAAGATTATTAATCCTGTTAAAGCAATGTGGGCGGATAATACTATTTTTGTTACCCCTGCTGGCTGGTGGCATTCGCATCATAACAATTCTGACCAAGATGCTTATGTATTTCCAATGCAGGATGCGGGTATGCATATTTATATGCGCACATTGGATATTCAATTTGTAAGATAAGCTAGGTGTAGGCAATAGGGTGCGCATTGCGCACCTTTTTTATGATTTTAAAATCTTAATTTCCCGTCGTCAAGTGGGGGCAACACATCAAATAGGTTTTCGTGTTGTTAATGATGAAAAAGTCTTAATCCCCTTTCAAGCTCGGAAGTGAGTTAAACCTTATCCAAAAGTACAAATTTGACTACCGTATTTAATATAAATACACGTTTTGTAAAATGCAAATCTTTTTCCTAAAAATTTTTTTGTTATAATAAATTATATTTATGTAAGCACATAGGTACGATTAAGCTGGAGTTGTAGATGCAATTAGCGAAACGTAATCGCGTGTAACCAGCATGTCAAACGGCTTTTATCAATAAATCTGAATATTAAATGAAGTATAGTATTAGTAAAGAGATCCATTTTTGTTATGGACATCGCCTATTAGAACACAAGGGTGCTTGTAAACACTTACATGGTCATAGTGCCAAAGTACTAGTGCGTTTGGGAACTGAGATTTTAGATGAACATGGGATGGTATGTGACTTTGCAGACCTTAACCAGTTTGTAAAAAATTGGTTACAGCAAACATTAGATCATACCTTGTTGTTATATCAAGAAGATCCATTAATACCCATATTGCAAGCGGCTAATGAACAGTATCAAGCATTAGATTGTCATCCTACTGCTGAAAATATTGCGCGTTTAATATTTGAAGCGGTAGCACAAGCGGGTTTTCCAGTTTTGGAAGTAACTCTTTATGAGACAGCTAGTGCGTATGCTACTTATTCAGTGTAGATTTTTGTTAGTAGAATTAAGAGGCACTAGTTCAGTCTAATTCCTCAACTAACATTATGTTATCGGATACGTCTACAAGTTGTGGGAACGTTATAAATCATAGGATGCAGAACGTCCAGGATGCGTTTCCATGCAGAGATTGGGAACGATAATTTATGGTTCCCACAACTTGTAGACGTGTCCGCAAATTGGGTTGAGAATCTGGCGTATCTGTAAGATTACTTTGAGCTTGTTGATTGAGATCTAAAGAGCTTTTTTCTGCTATTGGTAGAGGAAGGGTATTTTTATCTTTTGTTGGCATAAGTACATTTCCAAGATTAACACATCATCCTACATTCATTTGCGGTTTTCATCAAGTTAAAAAATCCAGAAAAGGTACACAATGCATACCTTACCTGGATTATAAATTCGTTGTTATTGGAGCAATGCCCGTTGGTTATTACGCCCTACCTCGCTACGGACCTGAGGTACGAAGCGCATCAATAATGATGGGTTTCGCTTTGGCTCTACCCATCCTACATGTAAACTGATAGGTGGTAAGCTTAGTAAATAGACATTATCCGAAACCTCCTCCCATCTTAACTCACATAAGGCAATTATTAAGGTATAGATTCCTGTTCCTGTTTTCACAGGAATGACGTTCTTTTCGCAGGAATGACGGGGTTCGGACAATGTCTAATATTACGGTATATGTGAGATTGGGTATTATCCTTACCATTTGCATGTAAAAAAGCCCTGATTAGGGCTTTTTTTTGTTATTAACTTAGTATATGATGAGACCGTTGATGTGGCTGTACTAGCAGTCACACCACAAAAGCGTGTTGTCATAGCAACGATGCTAACGGTCTATATACAAGTATACCAGACTATTGCCTCCTGTGTTTGACAACTATTTCTAAATACTTGAAGCGAAATAGTTGTATTATGTTTGAAGATCAAGATATTCCAGTTGCCTTTTTGGATAAAAAAGGCGATGCCTATACCACTACTCTTGTCATTGCCGAGGGTACAGGTATTGAACATAAAGCGGTTATGCAGTTAGTACGCAAATATATTGACGATTTGCAAGAATTCAACTTGGTCACATTTCAAATGCGACCAAGATTGAAAGGGACACATGGCGGTGGAGACCTTGAATACGCTGAGTTAAATGAACCACAAGCCACGTTACTGTTAACTTACATGCGTAATAATGAGGTGGTGCGAGGGTTTAAAAAACGCCTAGTCAAAGCCTTCTATACCCTAACTCACCAGCAAAGAAACCTAGACACCACCGGCTATCAAAGCATATTTATAACGCAAAATTGCTCAGAAAAAAATAGTGAGTTTGGTGAGTTTAACCAACTTGATAAACTTATTACTACCATCTCCAATTCCACTCAAGCCTTAGAGAAGCTTACC
>LFCU01000226.1 GCA_001044195.1 Candidatus Achromatium palustre | reverse complement strand
TCGCTTCGCTCTCCCGCCCTACATCTGTCATACGAATCTAAACTAATTTAAAAGTTAATATTAGAAAACTGGATAGTTGAGTATTAGAAAATTGGATGGCCGAGTTACACATTTTTCGTATGATAAAGTTTTACCGTTTTTAGTACAGAATGAACACCCTAGCATATAACTATTTGATAATGCCATATAAAACTATAAACAAAAGTAACTTATGGCTAAGAAGAGTATGCTAAGTTTGGTACTATCAATACTTATAAAACTCTAATTCTACGTAGGATATTATTACCCACAGAAAGCGGTAGAATCAGGCAAATTTATATGCTATTATTTTTTTATTCTTGGATCCAGGGTTTTAACAATTACTGTTTACATAATACAATGATCAAAATACAGATGCTGTTAATACTTATAGTACACGTATTGTTATCGCCAGCTATATCTCTAGCCGATAGCAGATTAACATTTCCTCAAAGTGCAACGCAATGGGCTAAAGCGTTATCTGCTCCTGTAAGACCGCTAGAACGAAAGGGTTTTAGGCAAGGTAAGGGAATTACGGTTGGTCAAGATGCTCCAGCTAAAGCCGGAATTTTAATTCAATTTGCTTCTAATTCGGCACGTATGCAGGCAAAATCTAATCCAGCTTTGGATAGCCTAGGCTTGGCACTAACCACGCAACTTACAGAGACAACATTATTGATAATAGGTCACACCGATTCTATTGGCAGTAGAATTTCTAATTTACACCTCTCTAAACGTCGGGCTAAGGCCGTTCGCCGTTATCTGATGCGTCGTTATAACATTTCTTTAGCTCGCTTAAAAACTACTGGCTATGGTGAAGATCAGCCTATTGCTAGTAATCTAACGAAAGCTGGACGTGCCTTAAATAGGCGGGTAGAATTACAACGTATTCAATAACATTAACTTTAAATAATCTGTATAAAACTCCATGCAACGTTTTAATTCTTGGCTAATAGTTTTAGTTGCAACCTTAGCTATACTAACATCTCAAATGGCTGTTGGTCTTGTGCAAATCTGCAAAGTCAACGAACTCTGTGTTGATATTAATCGCCCGGTAGCAAATTCTAGAAACGATCTGGCATTACGTTACCGTTACAGTGGGCCTAGAGGTGCTGGTAAAAAATGGGTGTTGCAAAATGGTGCTACTTTAAAGAGTGGAGATCGGTTTACTATTGAAATTACAGCTCGTAAAGCTATGTATTTGTATATGTTTCATTTTGATAGCACCGGACAATTATATGAATTGTTGAGTTTGTCTAAAAAATCTAATCGCCTGCAAAAAGGTCAGAAGTTAATATTACCTGGTCCAAGGCAGCATTTTAGCCTGGATAACAATACTGGCACAGAGACTATGCATGCTATAGTATCATTAGTGCCAGAGAAGAATCTAATGGCCAAGTATAGACGTGCCCTATTAGGCAATACCGATATCCGTTTAGCAGCTCGTAAGGGCATTACTGTGGGTAATGATCCGGAATCTGTTGCGCCAGCTTCTAATCGTCCAGTGGTTGAAACTAATGGCCATACCATAGCTTGCCAAGGTGGTGCGGCTTGTCGGCAAACGTTTATTATTAAGCATCGTGCCCGGCGTTAGGAATTTAGGTGCGCAATGCGCACCCTACGGCCCTATGAAAATTAATACCACTGTTGAACCCCATCTAGTTCAAGCTGTCCCCGAATTAGATATTCTCCTCGGATGTCAGATTGAGTTAAGCGTACGTGTTATTGCAGATGAAGCTATACAGGCAAGACCTATATCGTTTGAAGAGTTATTACGCCATAGACTAAAAAAACCGGATAATATACAACCAGTGACATTAGAAGATATTGAACAAGCAATTGTTGCTGGAGCATCTGATGCAAGCGGTTGATACTAATGTAGTGGTAAGGCTATTGGTAGAAGATGACCCAATTCAATCACAACAGGCCATTGCTCTTTGGCAGAAATTGCTTGTTCGTGAAGGTGTTTATCTCAGCAAGATCGTTATTGTGGAAACAATATGGGTTTTGCAAAGGAGTTATCAATTTAATAGATCGCAGATTGTGGAAGTTATTAATTTGATGATGCATACCAAAGGTGTTAATGTAGAAGATGCTGATCAAATAAAAGCAGCACTTAAGCAATTTGCTATTGAAAAAGCTGATTTCTCAGATTTTGTTATTGTTGAATCAGCACGATCTACTCGTGCTTTACCATTACATACTTTCGATAAAAAACTAAGTGATAGCCCAGATACACAACTTGTTTCTATGGAATCGCTATGATGTAATATTATCCCGTAATATCATATTAATTAGCCAAAGTAGAGTGCGTAATACGCACCCTACAAAAATGTGTAAACGATTAAAAATAAGGTATATATTATGTTAATTCGTTATATTTTAATTCTTTGTAGTGTAATTTTACTTACTGCTTGTGTAACCCAAGTTGAAAGAAAAGCTATAGGTACTGGCTCATATTCTACCCCGGTTGTTACCCAACCATCATCTGGCCTAAGTTCTCTGCCTAAAGCACGTAAAGCTTTGGTTATTGGTAATGGTGCATACTTTCCTTGGGAACGTGGAGTAAACGCATTTGGTCCCTTAACTAACCCTAAATATGATGCCATAGATATGGCCGCTCATCTTAATAATTATGGGTTTACGGTAACTAAAGTGATAGATGGCGATGCTAAGACGTTATTTCGTGCTATCAATCAATTTGCCGCTAGCTTAGGTCCTACGGATGTAGCTTTACTCTATTATTCTGGACATGGTGTTACTACTGTATGCAATCCTACTTCTGGTGAGTCACATAATTACTTTGTGCCGGTAGGTCGGGTTATTTGGGATTATGCTGATCTATGTGATACTTCGGTGGCCTCCCCTATATCTGCACAGTGGGCATTAAAAAAGTTACAGATGCGGGGTAAGCAGGGGATGAATATTCTAATCTTTGATGCTTGTCGTGAAGTGGTAGAAGTGGAATTGCAAACTAAGGGACGGGGTTTTGAGCGCAAAGGTTTTACCGATATGCATGGTAGCGGTAGTTTTATTGCCTATGCGGCAGCTCCTGGTCAATCTTCCTGGGGTAATCCTAGCGGTCGTAACAGTGTCTATACTGAACATTTGCTAAAGACCTTAAAACCAGGGCAGGATGATTTGCCGATTGTACTTTTGTTTCAACAGTTACATGCTCCAGTTACCAAAGCTGCTAAACGGCAACATGCTACGGCATTGCAGGAACCTTGGGAAAATAATGGTCTAAAAGGTAATTTTTGTTTCCGTGCTCCGTGTCGGTCTTTAACTGGACCGCGTATTAGTCAAGATGATTTAAAGAAGGAGCAACAAGCTCGTCAGCAAGCAGAAGCGGAAAACCGCCGTTTAGCAGCAGAGAACGCTAGGTTACGGCAGCAAGCACAAGAAACACAGGTAACGACCAATAATTCTGCTATTAGTAGGATATCATCAGTAGAAGCAATTAGAGCCGGAACAAATATTGTAAATCGCCAATCATTTGAACCAGAGATGATCTCTATCCCAGCCGGTAGTTTTAGAATGGGAGATATTCAGGGTGCTGGTTATTATTCTGATGAGAAGCCCGTGCATGAGGTCTATATCAAGGCTTTCTCTATCAGCAAGTATGAGATTACGGTGGGGCAGTTTAAGAGTTTTGTACGAGATACTAATTATCAAGGCAGTAAGGTGGATTGGGAATATGGCTGTAAGGGTTTTATGCAGCCAACGTTTACTCAAGCAGATAATCATCCTGTGGTCTGTGTAACCTGGCTGGATGCGCTTGCCTATACCAAATGGCTTAGTCGTAAGACTGGCAAGAAATATCGTTTGCCCACAGAAGCTGAGTGGGAATACGTGGCCCGTGCTGGTACTGCTACCAAGTATTGGTGGGGCAATGAGATTGGCCGTAATAGAGCTAATTGTGATGGGTGTGGTAGCAAGTGGGATAATAAAAGTACATCCCCTGTAGGTTCTTTTGCGGCTAATCCTTGGGGCCTTTATGATACCGCAGGCAACGTATGGGAATGGACTTGCTCAAAGTATACATCTTCTTATGATGGCTCTGAGATGAAGTGTTTACTTTCCGGCGCCTCGGCCCGCGTCTTTCGTGGTGGTTCCTGGCTCCTCATCGCAGACTACGTACGTGCTGCTAACCGGCGCAGGAACGAGCCTGGTTACCAGTCCAGCTACGTGGGCTTTCGCGCCTGTGAGGTCCAGGTAAAGTAAAAGTCAAGTCAGGTAATAGCAGCAACGAGCAAGCCGAGAAATTTTTTTAAGAGGCGAGTGGGCGAGCCTCGAAAAAAATTTCTCGGCTTGTGAGTGCTGCTATTAAAGGTGCGGTTGCTCGCGATTTTTTTTTGTATACATCTATATTAGAAAATTCTAATATAATAATATTTTTAAACCATGATTCACTTGATTTTCTTGATTATCATGACGAGTTAATTCTGGTAATCTAGCGAGGTAGGGCGCAATAACCAACGGGCATTGCACCGAATTTTTCAAATGATCTACTTAAACTAAATCAAAAATAACGACAATCAGACATCATATATTTTTCCGCTGTTGCTATATGGCGCAATGCCCACAGGTTTTGTGCCCTACCATTCATTTTATATGTCATTATCATACAACAAGCTTAATCTTTGCGCTTGAATTTTAAGTTTTTTATCTCGTGTCCATAATGTACAATTCTTTGGTGTAAGCAACAGAAGCCAAAAGATGTGCATCTATCCAACCAATTCCTTTGCCAAATAGCTCATGCTGTTTTACAAAATCAATAACATCTGCATTATCTGTCATGCAAATTTGGGGAATTTCCTCTAATGCTATAATTACTTATCGGCGATTACGTAGATTACCGCAGTCAGGTAGGGTGGGCAAACGGCTGTATCGTTTGCCCACGTAAGCCAAACAAAGAACAAATTATAATTCTGCGTAGGCACGATAAAACCATGCTGACTATCTCTCTAACACGAGCAAGCCTTCTGTAGGATCTTCTAAGAATTTTTTTATCTCAATAGTTCTTTTTAACAACAGTGCCTTAATAACTTTTGTTCCTCCATTCCCTACTGAAAGCCAAATTACTTTTGGTGGAGGGCCAAATAAAAATATCCTTTGTCGAAAATCATTATCTTTAGAAACAATAGTATATCCATATTTTTTGGCATACTCCCAAATATTTAGATCAGTTGTGCCTTGCATTTTTAGATAGTCAATATGACTACTTTCTGGAAAGTCATCGAGGATAAATTTAACCAGCTTAGAGCTAATATTTTCATCAAAAAGAAGTTTCATGCCGCTAACGAAGTTGCAAGCCTACGCTCCCTTGCGGCAGCAAATGCAAACACAGATTGTATATCTTCATGACTAAGAACAGGAAAGTCTGATAAAATTTCTTCTTCAGACATGCCACCAGCAAAATATTCGAGAATATCGTATACAGTAATCCGTGTACCTTTAATACAAGGTTTACCATTGCGAATATCCGGATTGATTGTTATACGTTCTTCAAAATTCATTATATTTTATACCTTAATGTTATAATTTTAATCTTGCTATTCAATAAGATAAAACTTAGCGAGGTAGGGCGCAAAACCTGCGGGCATTGCGCCGAATTTTTTCAAATGATCTACTTAAACTAAATCAAAAATAACGACAATCAGACATCATATATTTTTCCGCTGTTGCTATATGGCGCAATGCCCACAGGTTTTGTGCCCTACCATTCATTTTATATGTCATTATCATACAACAAGCTTAATCTTTGCGCTTGAATTTTAAGTTTTTTATCTCGTGTCCATAATGTACAATTCTTTGGTGTAAGCAACAGAAGCCAAAAGATGTGCACCTATCCAACCAATTCCTTTGCCAAATAGCTCATGCTGTTTTACAAAATCAATAACATCTGCATTATCTGTCATGCAAATTTGGGGAATTTCCTCTAATGCTATAATTACTTATCGGCGATTACGTAGATTACCGCAGGCTAATTCCCCAATCACAAATGGATGGATCAATATATTGGCTTTGTCTAACTGCTGGATAAGTTGACCATCCTTATGATTTAAATGATCGATCCACACTGAAGTATCCACCAAAATCATGCTGAAAATTCCTGTCTACGCCTTGATGGTGCTATAAGATTTGGTTCAGTACCTCCTAAGTCTGTCATGAGGTATTTTTTGCCTGGTGAAGGTTTTGCGGGTAGAGTTACGGTTGCATGTAATCTCTGTTTAATGAATTTAGTAAAATCAAGTACCTCTTGCATTACTTCAAGAGGCATATCTTGTAATTCTTGAATAATTGCATTTTCTAATGTTTTTATATTCATTGTTTTTTATATTGTAACTATTTGCATTGGCACACAATTTTAGCCAGGTAGGGTAAGAAAACGGCTGTATCGTTTGTCCACGCGAACCAACTAAAAAACAAGGTGTTAATTGAAATTTGAGTGGGGTAATAATAAAGCCAAAAAGAATGGCATTCTTCATTTCCAGTTTATACTTTAGACATTATACCGATTTTTATAATCAACTGAATTTAATAGATAAAATTTTTAATTTTTCATGATGAAATCGAGATTTTAGTTAAAATCGGTATAATGTCTTTTGAAGTATCGCTCCCTCGCGCTGCGTGGGGATGCAGTTGGTGACGCTATGCGTCACAAAAAAATTAAATTGTTCACTACTTTTCTATCGAAATGAGGGATGCCAATATTTGGCTATTAAAGATGAATAAAGATTCTTCAAAACATAAGGCTGACATATATTTGCAGTATTTTTTTAATCAATATCAGTTAGATGACGAATTAGATCAAATTGAAGTTGTTGGTGTTGCTGATAGTGAATCCGATATTATCATGGATTTTATGCTAGTAACAGCATCGGAAGGCTACCGTTCAAAAAATCAAGATGCTTGTGGAACTTGGAAATATCCAAATGCTGGTACTGTGATTGCATTAGCTGATGGTGTTGGTGGAATAGGTGGAGGCGACCTTGCAGCACAATACTTTGTTAAACAAATCTCATTTTATGCTGATAAACTACAAACCGCAGAAGAATGGAGAGAATTACTATATAGAATAGATAACCAAATCTTCATGGGAGAAACTACTGGAATAGTCGCCCAAATACAACCTCAAAAGATCGTAGGTGCCAGTGTAGGTGATAGCAGTGCCAAAATATTTGATTTTGGCACTGTTGTTGATTTAACTAAAGATCAGTACCGTAAACCATTAATGGGATCTGGAGAAGCCAATCCAATAGGATTTGAATATCCTTATGATACTGGGTTTCTTATATTAGGATCAGATGGCTTTTTCAATTATGTCAAAGATAAAGACATCATGAAGAGTATTTTAAAATTACATTTTATGGATTCTGCACGTGAATTACTCAATAAATCTAGATTAAAAGATGGAGAATTATGGGATGACACAACCGTAATTGTGGGTAAATGGATGCGTACATATTAGACATTATGCGTCACAATTACTTTTTTAGAAATTAAATTTGATAAATTGAACCAAGAGAGGCCATAATTATGTAAATTCTTTGAAAAGCTATATTCTATTGAGTTATGATACTTGGAAATATTCGCAAATTGTATTAAAGCAGTAACTGTTAAATTACATAAAGGAGTAAAAATGCAAGCACTGACTATTTTAGGTAGTCAAGTTCGCCTTGATGGTGAAACGACATCCTTAACAGACATTTGGCGATTGGCCAAAAACCATAACCTTACCGAAGGTAAGTTAGATCCCAGAAAATGGGGACAAAAGCCTCATGCAAAAACATCAGGTACCAGCGGCAATGTATCTATATCAGGTGGGCCAGGTTGGGATTTTATCCAATCACTTGCGGATAGTTTAAATGTGAACGCTGGTCACATTTACAAAACCAAACGTGGACGTTATGGTGGTGGTACTTGGGGGCACTGGCAAATAGGTCTAGCTTATGCTGAATACTTAGATCCAGCTTTACATCGCGAAGTAAATTCCGTCTATGTCCGTCACAAAGTAGGTGATCCCACTCTAGCTGTTGAAATTATAGACCAACAAACAGACAGTCAAACCGCAGAATGGCTGGCAATGCGGGCCGTAGGCAAAGCTGGACGGCTATTATTTACAGAAACTTTAAGAGATCACGGTGTAAAAGGCCAATACGGATTTGCTTCCTGTACCAATGCAATTTATAAATCCCTTTTTGACAAAACAGCTAAAGATCTAAAAATTGCCAAAGGTTTACCAGATAATGCTAATCCTCGTGATCACATGGATATTCGGGAGCTTGGCACCACCTTATTTACCGAAATCCTAGCAGTAGAACGCATTGAGGTTTACGATGCCCAAGGCAATAAAAAGTGTATCGGCGAATGTAAACAGGCTGGCACTGATGTAGCCTCTTTGTTACCCTAAAATTCTTATAACTATACAAAGATTAAATTATGCAACATCTTAAAATCTTCCTAAAATTAACCTTAACAACATTGTTAGGGATATTAACTGGCTGTGCTAATAATCAAGGAAACGTTTCTACAACCCGTGCTCCAGT
>LFCU01000218.1 GCA_001044195.1 Candidatus Achromatium palustre | reverse complement strand
ATTCTACTTTGTCAGATTACCAAATAAGACCTTTATTTTATTGAAAACAACATTTCGCATCAATTCTTTGGAAATTAATAAATTAAGTTTTAATGTGACAAAGTAGAATTAGTCTTTACAAATTTTGCGGCTCATTTCGCAATAAGACATCTTCTCTTGATTTTGGGCGGCTGACTTACAAGATATACCGCAATAACCACTAAGAAGCTTTTTCAATTTGTTAGCTTTGTCACGCCATTATGATACGTTTAATAATACTCGATGTTCAAAAGTTAGTATTAGGTAATATTCTAATTCCTTACGCTATAAGGCTTCTGTGGGATATAGCGTATAAAACATTACACAGAGCTAATCAAGTAAAAATCTAATTAAAATATGTAATTTCAACATATTTAAGTATATAAGCTTTTTCTAATTTTTGAACATCGAGATTTAATAAGGCGAGATTCTCCAGCCCTACCGTGCTTTTGATTTTATCAATATTTTTGTTTAGGAGAATTAGTATGTGACGCGCTTAAGTTGGCGCGTATGCCCACTCTACCTGGCTACAAGCTTAAATTATTTTAAGCATCGTTTGGTATCACCAGTAGCACAAAGGATCTTCACTTCTGCTTGATCTTTAAAGTTGCCTATCTTGATGTGTTCACTAGTACATTGTTCTGCCACTCTATCTAATACATTTACTAGGCCATCTATATAACCTGCCCCAAAAGATTTAGATGCATCGCCTTTAGAACTGCTTTTATTTAATGTGGCGGCAGTTTTGTCCACGGCATCTCTCAATATATGAAGCAATGTATCCATTCTGTCACAATTTTGCTCCAAATTATTCCAAGCTTGCTGTGCCACACTGGAAGAACTCTTCCTACCCAAACGATAAAAAGTTCCTGTAATTCCTTTTTTAGGTGTCTGTTGATTTGTGAATTCTGCTTCTTGAGCTTTCCTTTCTGACGTTTTTACCCTAGCCTCTAATGCTTTAATTCGTTGTTCTTCTCGTCTTAAACCAGGAGTAAAGACAAAAGAACCTATGGATTGATCATACAACGCTGGCATCTGATTATGTCCAACGGCCTTAGCTTTCTCATATACAGTTTTACGAGTTTTTTGAATTACATCCCGTGCTGTTAAGCCTGGTTCTCTTATCGCCTTTAAAAATTCACGGGTGAATAAACCATTAGGATTAGGATCATTATAACTTAATCTATCTAATGCCTGTTGATTTTCGCCAGCAGAATACATCACCACCACTCCTGTGCTACCTGGATTTGTAAGCCCTCTTGTACCAACACTTCTGCCATGTCCTTTTAAAGGATTATTGCGACACGCATCAATAACGGCTAAACTGAATTTTGTCTGCTTGGCCCCCATGTCGTTTAATAACTTGCGCAAATTGATGCCATCATGGACAACATCACGCTCCTCTTTTGCTACAAGATCTACAGGTAATAAATAATTATCGCCTTTAATCTGCATTCCATGTCCGGCATAAAACACTAAAGCTATTGTATCACTAGATAGCTGTTGGATAAAATCATCCGCCGCATCCAGCATTTGCTTCCGAGTTGCATTGATGTGATAAAGTACCTTAAAGTCCCTTTTAGTTAATTCAAAGCGGATAGCTTTGGCATCGTTTACTGCATTTCGTAATTTATTTAACGGTGGATGTTGATAATCATTGTTACCTATTACTAAAGCGAGGCGATGTTCGGTGTCATTTCCCCTTGGTGAGATATTATCCTTAGTGCCTCTTGCAAAATCAGATTTTGTAGTGGGTACATAACTATTGGTTGGCCGTTGGGTTGTCGATGTGACGTTGTTAGCTGGTGTGCTTCTTGTCGGACGCACTTGGTTAGTGGTTTCGGTACAAGCTCCTAAGAGTAAAGCTAAGATGGGTATTGTGATGTATTTAAAGTATTTTAAGCTAAACATACTTTTAACCTTAAAGTTACGAAAATTTTAGATTACGTTATGATACTTGGCTTTGTCAAGCCATTATGATATGCTGAATAATATAGTATAACCTATTCTTCATCGACGATCCATAGATCTTGCAGTTGGATTACAGTTTCTTGAAATGGTACAGCACTTACTTTGTCATCATCCTTATAGTTGTCAATATTTAGCCACTTGTCATTCTTTAGTTGATATATTTCTAGGATTTTTAATAGCGGCTGCACTAGCCATAGATACTGCACACCATAGCGGGCATAGAGTGGCATTTTTTTAGTACGATCTGTGGCTTCAGTAGAAGGAGAGGCAATTTCACAGATCCAATCTGGTACAATTTCATAACGATGAGTTTTGGGAATACGTGGCATTTTTTCTTTACGCCAGCCTGCGATATCTGGTACTGTTACCTCAATATCATGAATAAAGTGAACTTCTGGCTCATCAATAATCCACCAACCACCAGGACCATTGCGTCCATGTTGGTAAGGTGGGCCAATTTCCATGCCTAAAACTGATTCAACTAGTCCATGTGGGCCGGCTGGACGTGGTTGAGCTATTAAGCGTCCGTCTATGAGTTCTCCTGTCATGTTAGCTGGCAATGCCTCCAATTGTGCATAAAGATTGGTTTGGTTCATATTTTTTTTGAAAAAATGTACTTGGTTTAGAACTACTGTATATAGCTATAGCTATGGAGGGAAATTTTGATTCTACCGCTTTCTGTGGGCATATAACTAATTGATAATGCGATATAAAATTATGAACAAAAGTAACTTATGGCCAAAAATAGAATGATAATCCTGTACTATCAATACTTATAAAGCTAATTATATGGTAGGGTATTATTACCCATAGAAAGCGTTAGAATCAGAAAATCGGGTATAATGTCTATTATAATAGAATAGATTATAATTTATTATAGCTTATTTGCCATACATTATTAAAAAGCCACTACCACTCAAACCAATTATGCCAAAACGTACTGATATCCAAAGCATTCTTATCATAGGGGCTGGACCTATAGTTATTGGCCAGGCTTGTGAATTTGATTATTCAGGAGCACAAGCCTGTAAAGCCTTGCGAGAAGAAGGGTATAGAGTCATCTTAGTAAACTCAAATCCAGCTACTATCATGACCGATCCTGAACTCGCAGATGCCATCTATATAGAACCTGTCAATTGGCACACTCTAGCTAAAGTAATAGAACATGAATGTCCCGATGCTCTATTGCCTACGATGGGTGGCCAAACGGCTTTAAATACTGCCCTTGATTTAGTGCGAGAGGGAGTTTTAGAACGCTTTGGTGTAGAAATGATAGGGGCATCTCAGAAGGCTATTGATAAAGCCGAAGATCGTGATCTATTCCGCCAAGCCATGCGCAAAATAGGGTTAGACATGCCAAAATCTGCCATGGCCCATAGCTTAGAAGAAGCCCAACAGGTACAGGTTCAATTAGGATTTCCAGTCATTATCCGGCCATCATTTACCCTTGGCGGCAGCGGTGGTGGCATTGCCTACAATTATGAAGAATTTATCGAAATTTGTGAACGTGGCCTAGATGCTTCGCCTACTAGGGAGTTACTGGTCGAAGAATCCGTCTTAGGTTGGAAAGAGTTTGAAATGGAAGTCGTGCGAGATAGCAAGGATAACTGCATCATAGTCTGTTCTATAGAGAATCTTGATCCTATGGGGATTCATACTGGAGACTCTATCACAGTTGCTCCAGCGCAGACTCTAACTGATAAAGAATACCAAATCATGCGTAATGCCTCTATTGCAGTGTTGCGAGAGATAGGGGTAGATACTGGCGGTTCTAATGTCCAATTTGCCCTACATCCAGATACTGGACGCATGTTTATTATCGAAATGAATCCTCGTGTATCACGTTCTTCAGCCTTAGCTTCTAAAGCTACTGGTTTTCCTATCGCTAAGGTGGCTGCTAAATTAGCAATAGGGTATACGTTAGATGAGCTGCGTAATGATATTACTGGTGGTATGACTCCAGCTTCGTTCGAGCCAACGCTTGACTATGTAGTTACTAAGATTCCTCGCTTTGCCTTTGAAAAATTTCCTCAAGCCAATCCCTATTTAATTACCCAGATGAAATCTGTGGGTGAGGTTATGGCCATTGGTCGTACCTTTCAAGAATCTCTACAAAAGGCACTGCGAGGGTTAGAAGTAGATTCGTATGGACTGGACGAACACTTACCTAAAGATATAGATGACCCACACAGCCGCCTGTGTTGGGAATTAAAACAACCTAAGGCTGAGCGTCTATGGTACATAGCAGATGCATTTCGCTTTGGTATGACTCAATCCGATGTCTATGAAGCGACAAAGATTGACCCTTGGTTTTTAGCCCAAATTGAGGCGTTAGTGCATATTGAATCTGAGGTGCAAACTCAAGGACTAGCTGCACTAGATAGCACAAGATTAAGATTTCTAAAACGCAAAGGCTTCTCAGATCGGCGTTTAGCTAAACTATTAGGCATTGAGGAACAAGCACTACGCGAACACCGCTTGGCTGCTAAAATTCGCCCAGTCTTTAAACGAGTAGACACCTGTGCGGCTGAATTTGCAGCAGCAACTGCATATCTCTATTCCACTTATGAAGAAGAATGTGAAGCTTATCCCAGTAATAATCGCAAGATTATGGTCTTAGGTGGCGGCCCTAATCGTATTGGCCAGGGCATAGAATTTGATTATTGTTGCGTCCATGCTGCTTTAGCGTTACGTGAAGATGGCTATGAGACTATCATGGTTAATTGTAATCCCGAAACAGTATCAACAGATTATGACACCTCGGATCGTCTTTACTTTGAGCCTTTAACTTTAGAGGATGTATTGGAAATCATAGCTGTAGAACAGCCTTTTGGGGTTATCGTTCAATATGGTGGGCAAACGCCATTGAAATTAGCACGGGATCTGAGAGCCGCTGGTGCCCCTATCATTGGAACTAGTTCAGATGCTATTGATTTAGCTGAAAATCGGGAGCGTTTTCAACAGGTTATCAATATTTTAGGGTTGCGCCAGCCTGCCAATGCTACAGCACGCAATGCAGAAGAAGCTATGGGTTTAGCGACCCAACTTGGATTTCCTTTAGTAGTACGCCCCTCGTATGTCTTAGGTGGCCGTGCTATGGAAATCGTCTATGAAGAAAAAGAACTACGCCGTTATATCCAAGAAGCGGTACAGGTTTCCAATGCTTCGCCTGTACTATTAGATAGATTTCTAGATAATGCTATAGAAGTAGATGTGGATGCAATCTGTGATGGTACGGAAGTCTTAATTGGCGGTATTATGGAGCATATCGAACAGGCTGGAATTCATTCTGGGGATTCGGCCTGTTCTATTCCACCATATACCTTGCCAGCCGTTATTCAGGATCGTCTACGTGAACAAATGCGGAAACTAGCTCTAAAATTAGGTGTAATAGGTTTAATGAATGCTCAATTTGCAGTCCAAGGAGACCAAATCTTTGTATTGGAAGTAAATCCTAGAGCTTCTCGCACTGTACCTTTTGTCTCCAAAGCCATTGGTGTACCATTAGCTAAAATAGGTGCTCGCTGCATGGCTGGAATATCACTTGCTGAACAGGGTTATGTGCGGGAAATTATCCCTCAATATTATTGCGTCAAAGAAGCAGTCTTTCCATTTATTAAATTTCCAGGTGTAGATGTAGCACTTAGTCCCGAGATGAAGTCTACTGGTGAAGTCATGGGCGTTGGTACCTCATTTGGTGAGGCTTATGCGAAAGCGCAGCTAGGCGCAGGTGCAGGTTTGCCTATCAAAGGCAAAGCGTTGCTGAGTATTCGCGATGCTGACAAACAACGTCTACTAAGAATTGCCCAAGATCTCAATGAATTAGGTTTTGAACTCTATGGAACTAATGGTACAGCCACTACTTTAAGAGCTGGTGGTCTCCAATGCCATCGTGTTAATAAAGTAACGGAAGGTCGTCCACATATTTTAGACATGATAAAAAACCAAGAGGTAAGTTTTATCGTCAATACAGCAGATGGTGCGCAGGCGATTGCTGATTCTGCTGCTATTCGGCGTGCTGCCTTGCAATACAAGGTCAGCTATACTACTACTATATCTGGTGCTGAAGCCACCTGTCTGGCTTTAAAAAATTTAAATACTGTAGCCATCAATCGGTTACAAGATCTACATAAAAGATCTCTTGGATGATTTGTGATTAGACATTATACCGATTTTAACTAAAATCTCGATTTCATCATGAAAAATTAAAAATTTTATCTATTAAATTCAGTTGATTATAAAGATCGGTATAATGTCTAATGGAACCGGAATTTTGGTTAAAAATCGGTATAATGTCTAACGTATAGAATCTGATGCCGAGGTTTTGCTTCGGCATACAATACAATATAACCGTTTGCCAACCCTACATTGTTTTTGATGATTTTTTATTACACGGAGAAAATAATAACAGATGAACCAAATACCCTTAACAGCAAAAGGAGCTGAAAAATTGCGCCAGGAATTAGAGCACTTAAAACGAGTGGAACGGCCCCGCATCATTGAATCCATCGCGGAAGCACGTGCTCACGGTGACTTAAAAGAGAATGCTGAATATCATGCTGCCAGGGAACAACAGAGCTTCATGGAAGGCCGTATTAAAGAGATCGAATCTAAATTATCTAATGCCCAAATAATAGATATTACTAAAATCAATGCCAATGGCAGAATTATATTTGGTACCACTGTAGATATATTAGCATTAGATACCAATGAGGAAATAACCTACCAAATCGTAGGTGAAGACGAAGCCGATTCTAAAGCAGGACTTATCTCCATAACCGCTCCCATAGCGCGAGGACTCATCGGCAAATATGAAGGCGATATAGCCAAAATACAAACTCCAGGTGGCACCCGCGAATTTGAAATACTAGGAGTACGTTACGAATAATATCCAGCACCGAGCCAGTTTGATCCGTCTAGTCATTTTTGATGTAGATGGGGTGTTAACCGATGGCAGTATATTTCTACGTGATGATGGCCACGAATATAAAGTATTCAATGCCCAAGATGGGCATGGCATCAAAATGTTGCAAGAATCTGGAGTAGCAGTTGCCATCATTACTGGTGGCAAATCTCCAGTTGTAAAATTGCGCATGGAACAGCTTGGCATTAAGTATGTGTATGTAGGATGTCACGATAAGCTTCCTCCTTACTTGGATCTCAAGGCTGGTCTGGGCTTAACTAATTCTCAGATTGCTTATGTTGGGGATGATGTAATAGATCTACCCGTAATGCAGGTAGCTGGACTTGCTATAGCAGTCCCCAATGCCAATCATTTGGTAAAAAAACATGCACATTGGCAAACCCAACATTCAGGTGGACAGGGGGCAGTGCGTGAGATCTGTGAATTTATTATGGATGCTCAAGGAACTTTGGAGGGACAGTTAGCACAATATCTTAACTAGTAAAATGCGTTGCGGACCTATAGGGTACGCATCGCGTACCTATCCTATTCTCTAAACGTAAAATTATCGTGCGTGGCGGCGTACCCTACGATAATGTTGAACCTGATGATGGATCAACCATACTTACAGCGACTAATAGCCATAATGTTGCAACAGTTGCCCCTAGTAAAAACACCCCATCTAAACCCAAAGCTTGCTGTGCTAAACCCCCAAAAATTCCACCACAGAATGCTCCTAAAAATTGGCTACTTGAAAAAATTCCCATTGCTATACCCTTGGCATTGGCTGGTGCTATACGAGTTACTAGAGAGGGTAAGACAGCTTCCAAAAGATTAAAAGCAATAAAATACAACAACAATGCGCTAATGAAACCAACAAAATCATTACCCCAAACAAACAAGCCTACTTCAGCTCCCAGTAAAACTAAAATACCAAGCAAGACTAAGCCTTTGATGCTGCTGTTGCCACGTCTTTCCATGATTACTAATGGAACGATACCAACTACTGAGATCAGTATTACTGGTATATAGACTTGCCAATGGTGTGCGCTAGGTATACCAAAGAGGTTTAGCTCTAATGGAACTACTAGGAATAGAGAGGTCATTAGGAGCTGTAATGTGAAAATTCCAAAATTGGCTCGTAATAGTTCGGAGTTGAATAGTACTTTGTTTATTTGAGTTCCTATAGAGTCTGTGGTGTCTATAGATAGACCAAGAGGCCGTGGGGTTGGCACTAATAAGAGTATTGCCATTATGCTACAGAGTGCAAGACCACAGGACAGCCAAAATATACCTGGCACCCCTATCCAATGTTCTAATATAGGCCCAAGTAACATGGATAGTATAAAGGCTGCTCCAATTCCGATGCCAATGATTGCCATTGCTTGGGTGCGTACTTCTTTTCGGGTTAAATCTGCTACTGTTGCCATAATAACAGCGGCAATAGCTCCACTGCCTTGGATCGCTCGTCCCAAAATTATCCAATACAAAGTTGCTGCATTGGCTGCTACAATGCTCCCCAAGGCATAAACTACTAATCCACCTATAATTACACTCTTGCGTCCTATGCGATCTGAAAGTAAGCCTAATGGTATCTGCAATAGAGCTTGGGCAAGTCCATAGATCCCGATTGCAATGCCTACCTTCAATGGGGTGTAATCTGGTAGTTGTTTGGCATATAAGGCAAATACTGGCAGGATCATGAATAATCCTAACATGCGGATACCGTAAACAGTGCCTAGTGTTAGTACTGTACGCAGTTCTGTAATGGTGATTGTATTAGGATTATTGGTGGTCATTTTAGGTTTTGATATGTTGGTTTAATGGTGTGATTATGAATCTAGCCTATGCCTGATGATTAGTAGCCATCTCTTGCTTATATGCCTTCTCAATTTTGGAAGCTACTTTTTCCTTATGCTCTTCCCTGGCAATATTTTCAACTGGGGCTGCTTTATGGCGTAACCGTTTCCGTTCCGCATGATGCGCAAAACCAGTTCCAGCTGGAATTAAACGTCCAACTATCACATTTTCTTTAAGTCCATTGAGCTTATCCGCTAATCCACGCACCGCAGCTTCTGTTAAGACGCGGGTCGTTTCTTGGAAAGAGGCAGCCGAGACAAAAGACTCTGTAGCTAATGAGGCTTTAGTTATTCCTAGCAGGAGAGGATTATAGGTAATTGTATGCAAACCTTTGAGAGCCAATTCAATATTTTCACGCAACACCGCCATTCTTTCTACTTGTTCGCCACATAGATGTTTGGAATCACCAGGTTTATCTACCTCTACCTTACGGAGCATTTGGCGGATTATGACTTCAATATGTTTGTCGTTGATACGTACACCTTGGGTGCGATAGACATTTTGTATTTCTTTTATGAGGTATTCTGATAGAGCTGAGATGCCTTTAAGCCGTAAAACATCACTAGGATTAAGCTCTCCATCGGATATGATTTCGCCTTTTTTTACATAATCACCGTCAAATAGGTTGACGTGGCGCCATTTTGGGATAAGTATTTCTTGTATCTCCCCATCAGAATTAGTAATAAGTAAGCGTTGTTTGCCTTTGGTTTCTTTGCCAAAACTTATGTTGCCACTAGCCTCAGCTAGGATGGCAGGTTCTTTGGGTTTGCGAGCTTCGAAGAGATCCGCTACTCGTGGAAGACCACCAGTAATATCTCGAGTCTTAGTAGTTTCTAAAGGCATACGGGCAACAATATCACCTACTTGGATTTTTGCTCCATCTGTTAGGTTGACTACTGACTTGGTGATTAGTACATAGTGAGCTGGCAAAGAAGTACCTGGTATATTAATGTCTTCTCCTGTTTGGGTTTCTAGTTTTACTGTGGGCCTTAAGTCTTTACCACCTGCCGGACGTTGTTTAGGATCAAGCACTACAAGTGATGACATACCTGTAAGGTCATCTACTTGGCTTTGGACACTCATACCCTCAACAAACTCAGCAAAGCGCAAGATTCCAGCTACTTCAGCAATAACTGGACGGGTGTGTGGGTCCCAAGTGGCTATGGTTTTGCCAGCTTCTATTGCATCCCCATCTTTATAGTTTAGGGTAGCTCCATAGGGTACTTTGTAGCGTTCGCGTTCTCGACCGATACTATCTGTTATTATTAGTTCTCCAGTTCGTGAAACTGTTATTAGTTTACCTTTGGTATTTTGTACTGTTTTGATATCGTGAAACTTTAGTGTTCCAGTCTTTTTGTTTTCTATTTTATCGTTTGCGGCAGAGCGTGATGCTGCTCCTCCTACATGGAATGTTCGCATGGTAAGTTGGGTTCCTGGCTCTCCTATGGATTGTGCTGCTATCACGCCTACTGCTTCTCCGTAATTGACCAGATGGCCTCGTGCTAGATCACGACCATAACATTTGGCACAGACACCAATACGTGAATTGCAAGTAATAGCAGAACGTACTAGTACTTGGTCGACTCCTTCCTGTTCTATACGGTTAGCCCAGGTTTCATCTAGTAAGGTCCCAGCAGGACAAAGTGCATCATCGGTGCCTGGATAGTATATGGTTGCTGCGGCTACACGGCCTAAGATTCTATCTTGTAAGTGTTCTACAATTTTGTCATCTTCTACTATTGCTGTGATAAGCAGTCCATCTTCAGTTCCACAATCTAGTTCATGCACCACCATATCTTGTGCTACATCTACAAGACGGCGGGTTAGATAGCCTGAGTTTGCTGTCTTAAGGGCTGTATCTGCTAGTCCTTTTCGTGCTCCATGTGTGGATATGAAGTATTGGTTGACGTTTAGGCCTTCTCTGAAGTTGGCTGTGATTGGGGTTTCTATTATGGTTCCATCTGGTTTGGCCATTAGCCCTCGCATTCCGGCTAGTTGCCGTATTTGGGCTGCTGATCCTCTGGCTCCAGAATCGGCCATCATGTGGATGGAGTTGAAAGAGCTTTGTTGGATCATTTGTCCATGTCGATCTTGTAGTTCTATTTTGCTGATTTTTTCCATCATGGCTTTTGCTACGTTATTTCCAGTGCGTGTCCATATATCTACAACTCTGTTGTAGCGTTCTCCATCGGTAAGTATTCCTGATGTATATTGTTGTTGTATCTCTTGAACTTCGGCTTCCGCCTTTTCTAATATGGATACTTTGGTTTCAGGAATCTCCATGTCATTGACTCCAATAGATATTCCTGCACGAGTGGATTGTCGAAAGCCTAAGTACATAAGCTGATCTGCAAATATTGCTGTGGCTTTAAGTCCAAGTTTGCGATAGCAGGTGTTGACTAGGTTGGAGACCTGCTTTTTTGTCATATTTTGATTGATTAACTGAAAAGGGATGCCTTCTGGGACGATCCGCCACATTAGGGCACGTCCTGTGGTTGTGTCTTGTATTGTGGTTTTAGGAGGATTACGTTCGCCTGTAGGTGTAATCTCTACTTCGCTAATGCGTACTTTTATTTTGGCTTGTAGTTCTAGGTGTCCTGTCTCATAGGCGCGTTGTACTTCGTCAAGATTGGCTAAGATCATACCTTCTCCACGGGCATTGATGCGTTCTCTGGTCATGTAGTATAGCCCTAGGATTACGTCTTGGGTTGGTACTATTATGGGTTCTCCATTGGCTGGTGAGAGGATATTATTAGAAGACATCATCAAGGCTCTAGCTTCTAGCTGGGCTTCTAGTGACAGTGGGATGTGTACTGCCATTTGGTCTCCATCAAAGTCTGCATTAAATGCGGTGCAGACTAGGGGATGTAGCTGTATTGCTTTGCCTTCTATTAGTATTGGTTCAAAGGCTTGAATTCCTAAGCGGTGTAAGGTGGGGGCGCGGTTGAGTAGTACTGGGTGTTCACGGATTACTTCTTCTAGGATGTCCCAGACTTCAGGTGCGCTGCGCTCGATCATTTTTTTGGCAGCTTTTATGGTATTTGCTATGCCGTATTTTTGTAGTTTAGAGAGTATAAATGGTTTAAAAAGTTCCAAAGCCATTCGTTTGGGTAAGCCGCATTGGTGTAAGCGTAAGGTTGGGCCAACCACTATTACTGAGCGTCCTGAGTAGTCTACTCGTTTGCCTAATAGGTTTTGTCGAAACCGTCCTTGTTTGCCTTTGATCATATCTGCTAAGGATTTTAGAGGGCGTTTATTGGTTCCAGTAATAGCTCGACCACGACGGCCATTGTCTAATAGCGCATCTACAGCCTCTTGTAGCATACGTTTTTCATTACGAACAATTATATCTGGTGCTGCTAGGTCTAATAGCCTTCGCAGTCGATTGTTGCGGTTGATGACGCGCCGATATAGATCATTAAGATCTGATGTGGCAAAGCGTCCGCCTTCTAGATGAACCAGCGGTCTTAGCTCTGGTGGTAATACTGGCAAAACGGTAAGTATCATCCATTCAGGTCTATTTCCAGAATCATATAGGGATTCTAATACTTTTAAGCGTTTGGAATATTTTTTGATCTTAGTATCAGAATTAACTTTGCCAATATCTTCTCGTATTTGTTTAACTTCTAAGGGTATATTGATAGAACGCAACAACTCATAAATTGCCTCAGCTCCCATGCGAGCATCAAACTCATCACCATTTTCTTCAATTAATTTATAGTATTGGTCATCATTGAGTAATTGGCCACGTGTTAGTTCTGAAACCATTAGAGGATCTACTACTACATAAGATTCAAAGTAGAGCACTCGTTCAATGTCTCGCAGAGTCATATCTAATAGTAAGCCGATGCGGGATGGTAATGATTTTAAGAACCAAATATGTGCAACTGGGCTTGCTAGTTCTATGTGTCCCATGCGTTCGCGGCGAACTTTGGTGAGTGTTACTTCAACTCCACACTTTTCGCAAATCAATCCCTTATGTTTGATACGCTTATATTTGCCACATAAGCATTCGTAGTCGTTTGTGGGTCCAAAGATTTTGGCACAAAATAGTCCTTCGCGTTCGGGTTTGAATGTTCGGTAGTTGATGGTTTCGGGTTTTTTTACCTCGCCATAAGACCAGGATCGAATCATTTCTGGTGAGGCTAAACCTATTCTGATTAAGTCAAATTCTTTGGTAGTTTCTGTTTTGGAGTTATCTTTTGTAAGATCATTCACCAAACGTGACTCCTATGTTTGTGTTTTGAACCATGATTACCAGGTAGGGTGGGCAAACAGCCGTATCGTTTGCCCACGCAGACCAAACAACAATGACAAATTATGATTCTGAGTGGGCATGATGAGGCCGTGCCCACCCTACTCTAAGTCTACATTAATAGCTAAAGAACGAATTTCTTTTAATAGGACATTAAATGATTCAGGCATACCAGCTTGCATATCATGATTATCATCGACAATATTTTTGTACATACGAGTACGTCCTGTAACGTCATCTGATTTTACTGTCAACATCTCTTGCAGAGTATAGGAAGCTCCATAAGCCTCTAAAGCCCAAACTTCCATTTCCCCAAAACGTTGACCCCCAAATTGGGCCTTTCCACCAAGTGGTTGTTGAGTTACTAAGCTATAAGGCCCTGTAGACCGTGCATGCATCTTGTCATCTACTAAATGATTAAGTTTGAGAATGTACATATAACCTACAGTTACAGGGCGTTCAAAGGCATCTCCAGTGCGTCCATCATATAGAATGATTTGCCCACTTGTTGGTAATTCAGCCAGTTCTAACATGGTGGTAATTTCTTCTTCACTGGCACCATCGAATACTGGTGTAGCCATAGGTACACCAGTCTTTAAATGTTCTGCAAGTTTTAAAATTTCAGTATCATTTAGATGTTCTAAGTGTTCCTTTTTGCCGCTAGTATTGTAGATTTGTTCTAAAAATTTGCGGATATCATTAGCCTCTTGTTGAGTTTTAAGCATTTGCCCGATCTTTAGTCCTATTCCTTTAGCAGCCCAACCAAGATGTGTTTCTAAGACCTGTCCTATATTCATACGGGATGGTACGCCAAGGGGATTGAGGACTATTTCTACGGCTTCTCCGTCTTTGGTGTATGGCATGTCTTCTATAGGAACAACCTTTGAGATAACTCCTTTGTTGCCGTGGCGACCAGCCATTTTGTCGCCAGGTTGTACGCGACGCTTTACTGCTACATAGACTTTGACGTTTTTTAGTACCCCAGGTTGTAGATCATCGCCACTGGTTATTTTGTGCTTTTTTTCTTCAAATCGTTCCCGAAACAAGGATCGTTGTAGAGTAATTTGATCCGTTATGGTTTTTAGTTGTATTGCAACTTGTTCAATGCGTGGGTTAATTTGAAGCCATTGGTCTTTGCTAAGGCTGTCTAAATATGGTTTGGTAATCTGTGTTCCTGCTTGGAGTTCATTGGGGCCACTATTGGCTATTTTATCTAATAGTAGCTTTTCGACTCTTTGAAAGGCATCATGTTCCATAATGCGTAGTTGATCATCTAAATCTTTACGCACTCGATCCAACTCTAACTGCTCAATTTGCAAAGCTCGTGTATCCTTTTCTATGCCTTCACGGGTAAATATTTGTACATCTATGACGGTACCAGTCATCCCTGATGGCATTCTTAAAGAAGTATCTTTAACATCAGAAGCCTTTTCCCCAAAAATAGCCCGTAGCAACTTTTCTTCTGGTGTAAGTTGAGTCTCACCCTTAGGCGTTACCTTACCAACTAAAATATCGCCTTCGATAACTTCAGCACCAACATAAACAATTCCAGATTCGTCAAGTTTAGCTAAAGCAGTTTCTCCTACATTGGGTATATCGCTGGTTATATCCTCGGGACCTAATTTAGTATCCCGAGCCATACATTGCAATTCTTCAATGTGAATACTGGTAAAGCGGTCTTCTTGGACTATGCGTTCTGAAATTAGGATAGAGTCTTCAAAGTTGTAACCGTTCCAAGGCATGAACGCGACTTTTAAATTTTGACCTAATGCCAATTCGCCAAGATCTGTAGATGGCCCATCTGCTAGTACGTCACCTTTGGCAATTTTGTCTCCTAGCTGTATTAGAGGCCGTTGGTTGATACAGGTATTTTGGTTAGAGCGCGTATACTTAGTCAGATTATAAATATCAACTCCAGATTCTCCAGGTATAGTTTCAGAATCATCAACCACAACCACGATTCTAGCCGCATCTACAGATTCAATTACGCCACCACGCCTTGCTACTAGACATACTCCAGAATCTACGGCAACCGTTCGTTCCATACCAGTACCACATAGGGGCTTGTCTGGGCGTAAAGTAGGAACCGCTTGCCGTTGCATATTAGAACCCATAAGAGCACGATTAGCATCGTCATGTTCTAAAAAAGGAATTAAAGACGCAGCAACAGAAACGATTTGCTTGGGAGATACATCCATATACTCAATTTCTCTTGGCTCCTTGAGTGTAAATTCGTTGTTATGGCGGCAAGAAACTAAGGTATCTGTAAAAAAGCCTAGGTGATCCAAAGCAGCATTGGCTTGTGCAATGATATAACGGGATTCGTCAATGGCTGATAGGTAATGAATTTCATCAGTAACCTTAGTATCACGCACCACACGATAGGGTGTCTCTAAGAATCCATACCTATTAGTACGAGCATATACTGCTAATGAGTTTATAAGACCAATATTTGGGCCTTCTGGTGTTTCTATGGGGCAGACTCTTCCATAATGAGTTGGGTGAACGTCGCGTACTTCAAATCCAGCACGTTCCCGAGTCATTCCGCCAGGTCCTAGGGCTGAGATTCGGCGTTTGTGGGTAATCTCAGATAGGGGATTATTTTGATCCATAAACTGACTAAGCTGTGAAGAGCCGAAAAATTCTTTAATAGCTGCAGAGACGGGCTTGGAATTGATTAGGTCTTTGGGCATCAATCCATCAGACTCTGCTAGTGATAGTCGCTCTTTAACCGCTCGTTCTACCCTAACAAGACCAATACGAAACTGATTTTCAACCATCTCGCCCACACAACGAACCCGCCTATTACCAAGATGATCAATATCATCTACAGAACCCATACCATTACGAATCGCTACCAAAGTACGTAAAACATCAATAATATCCGACTTATCACCCATCACTTCCCTAGCTGCTATAGATTCTGGATCATTCCGATTTGAAAAGTATTTTACATCATATAAAATACCAGGGCCAATCATCTCTTCTCGTTCCATACGCCGGTTAAATTTCATGCGTCCTATATCTGAGAGGTCATAACGGTCAAAGGTAAAGAACAGGTTATGAAAAAGGTTTTGTGTCGCATCTTTGGTGGGAGGTTCACCAGGACGCATCATACGGTAAATCTCCATCTGAGCATCCAGAGGATTACTTGTAGGGTCTACACGTAATGTTTCCGAAATATAGGAGCCATGCTCTACATTATTGAAAAAGAGAATCTGTATCTCTTTGATATTTTTAGTGCGTATGATTCTTAGTAGTTCGTCATCAATAATGTTGTTAGCTTCGGCTAGGATCTCTCCAGTCTCAAAGTCAATCAGTGAATGGGCTAGAACTTTGTCTATAAGGTATTCTTCTGGTACATCTAAAGTAGTGATTTTAGCAGCTTGTAATTGTGCAATATGCTTTGATGTAATGCGATGTCCTGCTTCTATAAGTACCTTTTTGCCTGTTTTAATATCAAAGTTTAGTATCTCTCCACGTAAGTGCTCAGGTATCATTTTTATGCGTACTTTATTAGCACTAAAGGTTACTGTGTAGATTTCAAAGAATATGCGTAGGATTTCTTCGGTTTCATAGCCTAAGGCTCGCAACAGGATAGTTGCTGGTAATTTACGGCGGCGATCAATACGTACATATAGGTTGTCTTTGAGGTCAAATTCAAAGTCTAGCCAAGAGCCACGATAGGGAATAATTCGTGCTGAGTAGAGTTTTTTCCCAGGATGGGTCTTGCCTTTGTCATGATCAAAAAATACTCCAGGTGATCTATGTAGTTGTGAGACAATCACTCGTTCCGTGCCATTGATGACAAAGGTGCCATTATCTGTCATCACTGGCAATTCGCCCATATAAACATCTTGTTCTTTGATATTTTTTACTACTTTGGTGCCAGAACTATCCTTTTCATAGATAACTAAACGCACTTGCATCCGTAATGGCGCAGCATAAGTCATACCACGTATTTGGCATTCTCGTACATCAAATGATGGGTTAATTAATTTGTAACTTACGTATTCTAATGCTGCATTACCTGAATAGCTTTCCATGGGAAATGTGGATTTAAATGCCGCTTGGAGTCCAACATTGTCTCGTTTATCAGGTGCGATGTTTTTTTGTAGAAATGTTCTATATGAATCAATTTGAATCGCAAGTAAAAAAGGTACATTTAAGATACTTGGGCGTTTCCCAAAGTCTTTGCGAATACGTTTTTTTTCAGTAAACGAATAGGCCATACTACATTTCCTGATAGGAATTTGGTGGTTGGACTAAAATATGTAAGGTACGTATTTCGTACCTTTCAATTCTCAACGACATAATCTTAAAATTTTGGGGGTGTCCTTCATTTTCCAGTTTACACTTTTAAAGACAAATGAAGGATGCCAATTTTTGAACCATAATTTTCTTGATTAACATGATAATTATGATGTTAATATTTTATCTTTTACACTATTTACACTATGATTTTTGAATTTTGGGAATCAAGAAAATCTTGTGAATCATGATTCAAAACATTTAGCATAAAAAATCTTAAATTAAGACGGTGAGCATTGTAGATTGGGGTGCTGTCCGTTTGGCAACCAACCTATGGTTTTCCAATATAAAGCTGTCGAAAATCAAACATAAAAAGGCTAACGGTATGTCGCCGCTAGCCTATTTATCATTAGCCAAAAAATAATTAAAGCATTATTTTTTAATTACTTAATTTCCACAGAAGCCCCAACTTTCTCTAATTTTTCTTTAGCAGCTTCAGCATCTTCTTTAGAAATGCCTTCTTTTAAGATTGTTGGTGCATTTTGTACAGCTTCTTTAGCTTCCTTAAGTCCTAGACCAGTAATAGTGCGTACTTCCTTAATTACTGCTACTTTATTATCACCAAAGCTAGTTAATACTAAGTCAAACTCAGTTTGTACTTCAGCTGGAGCTTCCGTTGGTGCCGCTGCTTGTGCTGTTGCAACTGCTGCAGTTGCGGTTACCCCAAATTTTGTTTCCATTGCTTTAATGAGGTCAACAACTTCCATGACCGTCATATTAGCAATAGCATCAAGAATATCGTCTTTTGAAATCGCCATTTAAGGCTCCCAAAATATACAATTTAAATAATGTAATAATGTTAGCTGATTACTTGCATCAGCTTAAGTTTGTTCTTTAACTTCACGAATCGCTGCCACAGTTCGAACCAATTTACTTGGCACTTCGTTTACAGTGCGGACAAGTTTAGCAATTGGGGCTTGAATGACTCCTATCAGTTTGCTAATTGCTTGGTCATAAGTTGGCATAGATGCCAAGACACTTAAATCTTCTGGTGGTAATAATTTGCCACCAAAGGCAATTAGTCGCACTTGAAATTTATCATTATTTTTAGCATAAGTAGCTGCAATGCGAGCCATCGCTCCAGGATCTTCTAAGGAAAATCCTAAGATTAAAGGACCTACTAAACCATCCTTCATGCAGGAAAATTCAGTGCCTTCTAAAGCGCGTTGGGCGAGAGTATTTTTGACTACTCGTAAATATACTCCAGCCTTACGGGCTTCGATACGTAAAGTTGTTAGTTGTTCTACGGTCAGCCCACGATATTCTGCTGCGATGACAGATAATGCCTTAGAGGCAATTGTGGCTACTTCGGTGACGACGGTTTGCTTTTCAGCAAGGGTTAAAGCCATGCTACGTCATCTCCTTTAAAATTTACATTTAAAAACAAGGACATTTGTCCTAAATTAATATATTTTAAATACAATATAAATTAAGATATAATTGACAAAAATTGCCAATTTATTTAGATGAACCATTCTCAGGTTAAGAATTTTATCTGATTATGGAACACCGTTTACGCAGGCTAAAATATTAAGCAACCTAAACCTACTCTAGCAATTTATGTTTGAGCAATTTCTACTAAACAATATGTTTATTTAGATAATATTTACCAAAGTAATAGTCCCTATGCTGTGGGTTAAGAATATAATTTTTTTCATACTAGGCATTGGGAATATTGCTATATGTTAAGTTGCACCTGCGGTCTTTAACGGCGGCTCTCTAGCTAATAAAATTATCAAATGGTATTTAACAAGAATTTACTATCAATACCTTAAATATCATTAACTATATTAACTATAAAGTGCTCTACCCCAAAGATTCATTGCAATATGGTTCTCACGCTCTACGTGAAACTCATCCTGGACGCTCATGCGTCCCCAAAATTTAAACGTTCCCACACAGAGCATGGGAACGATCACAGTAGGCAGGATTTTCCCGCCCTACATTTCAAAATATTAAATAAAATTATAAAGAGGCGTAGTATATATGCTTAAAATTTGATGGAAGCTTGGTCGACTTGCAATCCTGGCCCCATTGTTGTTGAAACCGATACCTTTTTTAGATACACTCCTTTAGATGTGCTAGGTTTCGCTTTTTGCAAATCATGTATCAAGGCCCCTAGATTTTCTTGTAAGGCAGCAGGCGTAAAGTTAACTTTGCCAATAGTACAATGAATAATTCCTGATTTATCAGTACGATATCGTACTTGACCTGCTTTAACCTTGCGTACTGCATCTGCAACGTTAGGAGTGACAGTGCCTACTTTAGGATTAGGCATGAGACCTCGTGGCCCCAATATAGAACCTAATTGCCCTACAACTCGCATTGCATCTGGACTAGCGATAACTACATCAAAATCCATTTGACCTGCTTTAATTTGGGTTGCTAAATCCTCCATACCTATAATATCAGCCCCAGCAGTCTGAGCAGCCTCAACATTAGCTCCTTGGGCGAATACTGCAACACGGACCTGTTTGCCTAAACCATTAGGTAAAGCTGTAGACCCTCGTACTACTTGATCTGACTTACGGGGATCTACCCCAAGATTTACTGCAACTTCGACTGATTCAGTAAATTTTACTGAGGATAGATCTTTAAGTAATTGAAAGGCTTCTTCGGCAGGATATTGCTTACTTTTATCTATTTTTTTAGAAATAGCTTTTATGCGTTTAGTTGCTTGTGCCATAATCTTTTAGACTTCCTCAATCTCAAGGCCCATAGCGGCAGCAGTACCAGCAACGGTCTTTACCGCAGCCTCTAGATTAGCAGCAGTAAGATCTGGCATTTTGGTTGTGGCAATTTTTTCCAGTTGTTCTTTAGTAACTTTTCCAACTTTTTTAGTGTTGGGTGTAGAACTACCTTTGGGAACTCCAGTGGCTTTTTTTAACAGGACGCTTGTTGGCGTTGTCTTAATTATAAAAGTAAAGCTACGGTCGCTGTAAATTGTAATTATTACTGGAGTAGGTAATCCTGGTTCTAAATCTTGGGTTCTAGCGTTAAAGGTTTTACAAAATTCTGGGATATTTACTCCATGTTGGCCTAGAGCTGGTCCTACTGGTGGACTTGGATTAGCTTGGCCTGCTTTGACTTGGAGTTTTACGTATGCTGTAATTTTTTTTGCCATGTATAATTTGTTGCCTTCTTAAAAATGGGTATAACACCTAGGACTTGTATTTATTGTGATATTTATAGAATAAAATTTAACCTAGGCTCCCCTCGAACATAAATCTAAACTAACCTTTTTCTACTTGAAAAAATTCTAGATCCACAGGAGTAGAACGACCAAATATTAAGACTGAAACCTTAAGACGATTGCGATCATAGTCAACAGATTCCACAACACCATTAAAATCATTAAATGGCCCATCAATAACACGGACTACTTCGCCTGGCTCAAACAATGTTTTAGGACGTGGTTTTTCACTTCCTTCTTGTATTCTTAATAAAATAGCCTCTGCTTCTTTATCAGTAATAGGTGAAGGACGATCTCCTCCCCCTCCAATAAAACCCATTACCTTAGGTACATTTTTTACTAAATGCCAAGTTTCATCAGTCATTTCCATATGTACTAATACATAGCCTGGAAAAAATTTGCGTTCACTGCGATGGCGTTGTCCAGATCGCATTTCTACAATTTCTTCAGTAGGAACTAAGATTTCATCAAATAACGAATCCAGTTTAGCTCTTTTAATGCGCTCAGTAAGAGAGTTTTTGACATGCATTTCAAAACCAGAGTAAGCATGAATCACATACCAGGATTTGGCAGCCACGCATTTAGCTCCCTTGTCCAGTCAAATAACGGACAATTGCAACTAGCATCATATCAAATAACCAGAGCAAAATTCCCATAATTAATACCATAACGAAGACTATTAAGGTTGTTTGTAGGGTTTCTTCTTGAGTGGGCCAAACAACTTTGCGTACTTCCATGCGGGAATCTAAGAAAAATTGCCATATTTGTTGGCCAATATTAGTTTGATATGTAAGGGTGACTGCAATTGCTCCAATGGCTAGTAATCCAATAACTCGCAGTAAGGCTGAATAAGTTTCAAAATAGTAAAAGGCTGTTATCCCAAGTACAATTAGTATTACTGCACTTGCCAATTTAATATGATCTAGGAATTGCTTTGCTGTAACACTAGTTTTTGAATTCATTATTGTAGATAGAGTTATAAGAATTTGGCAGGCCAGGAGGGACTCGAACCCCCAACCTGCGGTTTTGGAGACCGCTGCTCTACCAATTGAGCTACTGGCCTAAATAGAAGGTGATGCTATTAATTATAATTTATATCTGATAATAACTACAGCTTATTATCTTTCAGTTTTATACATTTAAGATGCGCTTCATACCTTTAGCGCATCTTAATAGCAAATTTATTTATCAAATTGCATTAGTAATCCTAATGATGTTAAATTTTTTAATTTTAACATTAAGCTATTCTATGACTTTAGTTACAACACCAGCACCTACAGTCCGGCCACCCTCGCGGATAGCAAAACGTAAGCCTTCTTCCATGGCAATAGGGGCTATTAATTTAACAGTCATATTAACATTATCTCCAGGCATAACCATTTCGGTGCCTTCTGCTAGAGCTACTGCTCCTGTTACATCTGTAGTACGGAAGTAGAATTGGGGTCTATAGTTATTGAAAAATGGGGTATGACGGCCACCCTCGTCTTTACTTAGGACATATACTTCGCATTCAAAATGGGTATGTGGTGTGATAGTATTGGGTTTAGCTAATACTTGACCACGTTCTACGTCTTCCCGTTTGATACCTCTTAATAAGGCTCCGATATTGTCTCCTGCCTGACCTTGATCAAGGAGTTTGCGGAACATTTCGACACCAGTACAGGTCGTCTTAGTCGTTTCTTTCATACCAACTATAGATACTTCATCACCAACTTTGACTATGCCCCTTTCTACCCGTCCAGTTACGACAGTACCACGGCCTGAGATCGAGAATACATCTTCTATAGGCATTAAAAATGGGCCATCAATGGCGCGTACTGGTTCTGGTATGTAGCTATCAAGGGCTTCCATCAGTTTATCAATAGATGGAATACCAATTTCAGATTGATCACCTTCCAGTGCCTTAAGCGCGGAACCTACAACAATAGGTATGTCATCACCAGGAAATTGATAGCTAGAGAGTAGTTCACGTACTTCTAATTCTACGAGTTCTTGCAGTTCTGGATCGTCTACCATGTCCGCTTTGTTCATATATACTACTATAAAGGGTACACCTACTTGGCGTGCTAGTAGGATATGTTCCCGAGTTTGGGGCATGGGGCCATCAGCAGCACTTACAACTAGGATTGCCCCATCCATTTGGGCAGCTCCTGTGATCATGTTTTTTACATAGTCTGCGTGTCCAGGACAATCTACATGAGCGTAGTGACGTTTTTCCGTTTCGTATTCTACGTGGGCTGTGGCAATGGTAATGCCGCGCTCCCGTTCCTCTGGTGCGTTGTCTATTTGGTCGTAAGCCCGCACTTCTCCGCCATATTTTTTGGCTTGGGTGGAGGTGATGGCCGCTGTCAGCGTTGTTTTGCCGTGATCCACATGTCCTATGGTTCCGACATTAACGTGTGGCTTGTTGCGCTCGAATTTTGATTTGGCCATTGGCAATTACCTAAAAATTTACAAAACTACTCCCGCTATCAACGATATGATGACTATTCAAAGTTTTTGTATGTGTTGGTCATAAGCAAAGCCCATATCCAGATTTGAACTGGAGACCTCACCCTTACCAAGGGTGTGCTCTACCAACTGAGCTATATGGGCATATTTTTTTATTTTTGGAGCGGGTGATGGGGATCGAACCCACATCATCAGCTTGGAAGGCTGAGGTTCTGCCATTGAACTACACCCGCTAACCTTCTTAAGTTATTTCCTTAAATTAAAAATATTATCCAAGGTTTTTTTGTGACTTAAACAAAATTTCCAGATAATTTTTATTTAGAAAAATATGTTTGGAGGGGGGAGGATTCGAACCTCCGAAGGCAGAGCCAGCAGATTTACAGTCTGATCCCTTTGACCGCTCGGGAACCCCTCCTTAATCAGCAAGCGATATAAGATATAGGAATAATATTGAGGTGTCAAGAGTGTATAATAAAAATTATATAATCTTTTAAGTTTTTATCTTTTAAGTAACTGTTTAATTAAATAAATATTTTTTTTCAATATTTAATTAAAAGATTTGTTACCTAACATCTATTTCATAATCATTATTAACTAAAGTATAGATGTTTTTTTGGAACATACCAGGTAAAATTGTTAATAATTTTCTTAAATTGTATAGTAATTTACACCAACTTACAAGAATAGTACCTCAATATATGTACTATACACTAAAAATTGTGTTTGTTTAACTAAAATTTAATTATTATGATCCTTACAAATATGATAGGGACATCTTATCATTTTGCCAAATTTAATTTCACAGTCTTGTTATGGGAAAACGAGCATTAAGAACCAGATGCAACCTATATCTTAAATCAACCTAATTCTATTTTGTCACATTGTGATCGTTCCCACGCAGAGCGTTGGAACGATCTAACAATTCTAATATGACTCAGCTATCCAGTTTTCTAATATTGTCTTTTAAATTAATTTAGCTTCGTATGACAGATGTAGGGCGGGAGAGTGAAGCGATCCCGACTTTTTTTGAAAATGTCACAATTTTTTACATTGTTATTTTCTACCCAATTTAGGCATTATTTAGAAGTAGTAAATTTATAGGCGGGATCGCTTCGCTCTCCCGCCCTACAAATTTATCGAGTCGAAAAACTGGATAGTCGAGTATGACAAAATAGAACTAAATACAATTTAAATATGCCAAAAAAGGTAATTTATAGTTATGATAGGATATTTAGACATTAGAACACTGTTTAATGATATTGGAATGTTTTTATGCACATTTTGTAAAAGATGCAAGCAACAAGTTAAAGAATTTGCAGAATGTCAAAAAGCTCTGGAATTATCGCATCAAGACCTTTCAACAAAGAAAACGCAGTTTTCTATACAAATTAATCAGTTAAACCAAGAAATCAAAGATCTTAAAGACAGTTTAGCCACAGAAACAACACAAGCTTCCACACAAATTGCTAAACTGAACCAAGAAATTACAGATCTTAAAACGGAAATCGATGATTTAGATAAACGCTTTAGAATTATAGCAAATACTGATGGTAGGATTTGGGAACGTCCCCACAATTCAGATCAAAAATTGCCAATATTTCGTCCCCTAGAATCAGGCGTAGCTAAGATTATCGCTGTTTTGAATCTTAAAGGTGGGGTTGGCAAGACCACTCTCACTACTTATATAGGTGCAGAACTACATAGACGCTACAATTCAAATAACCAAAGTAATAGGGTTTTACTGCTAGATCTAGACTATCAAGGCAGTCTAAGTGCTAAATGCCTACGTCCAGATGCCCTCACTCATGCTAAGTTGGCTAATTCCCTATTTGAATCACAAGATACTAAAGAGATTTGTAAGATTGACAATATAAGTTGTATTGGAGCAGATCAAAGATTTCAAATATTTCCTACCAACGAAATATTTAGTGATCTTGAAACTCAACTTATGGTGCGATGGTTAATAGATCATAAGTCTTATGATATCCGTTATCAATTGCGTTCCGTACTTCATGATGCCACAATACAACAGGCATTTAACTATATTCTGTTGGATTGCCCACCTCGTTTAACCACTGCTAGTATTAATGCTCTTACTGCTGCTGATTATGTCTTAATCCCAACTATTTTGGATAAAACATCAGCGGATGCCGTAACACGTCTCTTACAATGGTTACGCATCCTAAAATTAGGAAGTCATGAAACGCCACCTATTTGTCCTCAATTAGAAATCCTTGGAATTGTTGGTAATAAAGTAGGTAGAAGAGACCTTACTATATCGGAAAAGAATACCTTGAATGAACTAAAAGATCAGGCTCTTAATGCTTGGAGAGCACATACCCATATCTTTTCTACTTACATTCGGCAAGTAGGCTCTTTTGCCGCCCATAATTTTGCTGCAAACCCACAAATTCCCAACATTGTAGCTGAAGATTTCACTTTGTTAGTTGATAAAATTTTGGAGAGGCTTCCCTTATGAATATAGAAGATTTGCAAGATTATATGCGTCAGCTATCCAAATTTATAGAAACTTCTGGTTCTAAAAAAGGAGCACAAGAGCTAGAATCTCTAGCTACAGCTTTTGAGGCTTATAAAAACCAAACTATACAAAAATTCGCTAATTTTCTTACTCAAATATCTAAGTCAGAAACTACTATTACCCAACCTGCTATTACCCAACCTAAGAAGCAACAACGTTCTGTTAAGCGTAAACAGGCTACATCCCAAAATCTGGAGTCAGTTATTGAACGTATCAAGGCTTTTTATGAAAATGTAATCAATGCTGAAGTAAGCTATGCTGATATAGATAAAGAGATAGCTTCCCTAGACAAAACGCTCAAAGCTCCAGAGGTAAAAAAAGTTGTTCAGGCCTTAGAAATTATTGTCCCATCAAAAACTTCCAAGGCCGCCACTTTGGAACTTCTTAAAAACAAACTAACTAATCGTAAAAGTAGTTATGAACGAATTCAATTTCGGTAATAACCTTGGCATCCTTGATTTTCTAGCTTACCAGCTATCAGTTTCATGTACAATGGGTAGCTGTAGGGCGGGAGAGCGAAGCGATCCCGCCTTTTTTGATAAAGATCACAATTTTTTACGTTGCTATTTTCTACCCAATTTAGGCATTATTTCAAAGTAGTAAATTTATATAAGTAGTAGTCCCAAAATATTTTAACATTTTTGGTCCTAGTATCTTATTGATTTTTAGTGAAACAAAATGTTAAAAGACTTATGGGTATGTACTTA